>NZ_JABMCQ010000189.1 GCF_013179575.1 Sphingobacterium shayense
ACGAATTAGGTACAGCCTGAGGAAGGGCCTTGACATGTGGAGCCCACGCGAGCACTACCTTTGGCTTTTCAACTGTTTTGTACTCGTTTATTGTTATAAGATCTGTAAGGCTTTGAAGAGGGTGGCGCGTAGCACTTTCCAAGGAAACAACAGGCACACCACAGAATCTGACAAATTTGTTAAAAAGATCTTCTGTGTAGTCCGCTTCTTTATCTTTCAAACTCGGAAAAGAACGCAACCCGAGAATATCACAATACTCGCCCATAACAGCGGCAGCTTCACGAATATGCTCTACCGTCGCGCCGTTCATGATCACCCCGTCCTGTGTTTCAAGTGCCCATCCTTCTTTGTCCATGTTTAGAACCATAACATTCATACCAAGGTTCATCGCCGCCTTCTGTGTACTTAAACGCGTCCGAAGACTCGGGTTCAAAAATACAAGTCCTAATGTTCGATTTTTGCCTAAAGTTTGAGAATCATATGGTGAAGATTTTAAAGCAAGCGCATCTTTGACGACATCCGTTAGGTCATCAACATCAGAAACGGAAAAAAATTTTTTCATTCAATAAATGGATTAGGCTTTCAATCTTTCATCGAAAGCTGTTAAAAATATATCTGCGATCTCTTTTGTTATATTTAGCGCGGGTAAAATACGAATTACATTTGGTTTTGCCTCACCTGTAAATATGCGATTTTGAGCCAAAAGATCTTTCTTAACATTGCCAAGCTCGCTAGGCAAATCAATACCAATCATCAACCCTCTACCACGAACCTCGATAACCTTATCGAATTTTTTCAATTCACCAATTAAGTAATTACCGACCGACCTAGCATTCTCAAGCAAGTTTTCTTCTTTAATAACATCCAATACCGCGATGGCGGCCGCGCAAGCTAGGTGATTACCGCCGAACGTTGTGCCCAATAGTCCAAATGACGCTTCAAATTTTGGAGAAATAGCTATTCCCGCTATTGGAAAACCGTTCCCCATGCCTTTTGCCATAGTATAAATATCGGCAGAGATACCAGCATAGTCGTGCGAATAAAAATCTCCAGTTCGTCCGTAACCACATTGAACGGAATCCGCAATAAATACAGCGCCAGAAGAATCACACAAGGAACGAATTAGTTTCAAAAACGATACGGACGCTTCGCGGATCCCTCCCACGCCTTGAATACCTTCGATAATGACTGAAGAGATTTCGTGCCCGAAATCGCTAAAAGCATTTATCAATGCTTGTTCATCATTGAAAGGAAGAAACACGACATTGTCTGTTTCATTCACGGGAGCGACGATTGCGGGATTATCGGTTGCGCTTACTGCCAGCGAAGTCCGACCGTGAAATGATTTACGAAATGCCACAATCTTCTTTCTGTTGTTATGGAATGAGGCAAGTTTGAACGCATTTTCGTTCGCTTCTGCACCAGAATTACAGAGAAAAAGTCTGTAATCAATTTTACCGGATATCTCCCCCAACTTTTGAGCAAGTTCCTTTTGTATAGGTATCTCAATTGAATTAGAGTAAAAACCAATATCATTGAGTTGTGCTGTTAACCTAGAAACATAGTGTGGATGTGTATGTCCAATTGAAATAACGGCGTGACCGCCGTACAAATCAAGATACTCATTACCAACACTGTCCCATACTGTAGAGCCTTGGGCTTTTACGATATTTATGGGGTTTATGGGATATACATTAAATAAGTCCATTAAAGTAAATATAATATAGTAGGAAAAACTGTATACAAATATAGTCAGACATGCGCCAATTAACTAACTAAAATCACAATATACACGCAATATGTATATACGAAAAAACCTCGACACACGTGCCGAGGTTTTATATCTTAGAAAATCAAAAAACTTAGTCTTCTTTCTTTTCTTCTGTCGCAGGAGCATCTGTAGTTGGTGTTTCTTCAACCGCAGGAGCTTCTTCTGCTTTTACTTCTTCTGTCGTCTCGGCAGCAACAGTCTCAGTAGCTTTTTTCTTAGCGCCACCGCGACGTCGTGTCGACTTTTTCTCAACTTCAGCTTTGTTACCGTAAACTTCGTTGTAATCAACTAGTTCAATAAATGCCATTTCAGCATTATCACCTAAACGATTTTCCAACTTAATAATACGAGTATAACCACCCGGACGGGTAGCTACTTTTTCAGATATCTCGCGAAACAACGTTGTCACAGCATCCTTATCTTTTAAATAAGCAAACACTGTACGACGTGAATGTGTAGTATCATTTTTTGATTTAGTAATCAAAGGCTCAATATACGTACGCAAAGCTTTTGCTTTCGCCAAAGTAGTAGTTACGCGTTTGTGCTTAATTAATGAAGTCGCCATGTTAGCTAACATCGCCTTACGGTGACTGTCAGTGCGGCCTAAGTGATTTACCTTTTTTCCGTGTCTCATTTGTTCTTAGTTATTTGTGCATACCGTCCGCAATAAAATTTAATTATACCGTGCGGGGAATTATGCAACAGGTCGCTATTTATTATTAATATACAATTATTCTATTCTTCGTCTAATTTATATTTAGACAAATTCATTCCAAAAGATAAACCTTTGGATTTAACAAGTTCTTGAATTTCGCTTAGAGATTTCTTACCGAAATTACGGAACTTTAACATGTCAGCTACATCATAAGTAACTAACTCAGCTAAAGTACGAATATCAGCAGCTTTCAAACAATTCAATGCACGAACTGACAAATCTAGGTCGACTAATTCTGTTTTCAAAATTTTACGCATGTGTAAAATTTCTTCGTCAACAACTTTAGTCTCCTCTTTAGTTTGAGATTCAAGCAACATGTTTTCATCAGAAAACAGCATAAAATGTTGAATCAAAATCTTAGCAGCTTCTTTTAAAGCTTCTTCAGGATGAATAGAACCATCAGTAGAAATATCTAACAACAATTTCTCATAGTCAGTTTTTTGCTCTACTCGATAGTTTTCGATACTATATTTTACATTTTTAATCGGTGTATAGATTGAATCCACTGCGATAAAACCTACTGGACCGTCAGTAACTTTATTTTCTTCAGCATTAACATAACCACGTCCTTTAGCTACCGCTAATTCAACCTCAATCGTAACCGAAGTATCCATATTACAAATAACTAAATCTGGGTTCAACACAGTAAAGTTATTCGAAAACTTAGTAATGTCACCAGCTTTAAATTGCTCTTGACCGTTAATCACTACAAAGATCTTTTCGTTATCACCTTGCTCACCGCTCTTCTTGAAACGAACTTGTTTCAAGTTAAGAATGATCTCAGTAACATCTTCAACAACACCTTTGATAGTAGAGAATTCGTGCGAAACGCCTGAAAACCTTATCGACGTAATTGCATATCCTTCTAGTGAGGACAATAAAATACGGCGCAAAGCATTACCAATAGTTACACCAAAACCTGGCTCTAATGGACGAAATTCGAATGTACCATCAAAATCAGTTGACTTTTGCATGATAACTTTATCCGGTCTTTGAAATGCTAAAATTGCCATTTATTTCTTTTTAAAAGTTTTTATTAATAACGTAAAATATAATAAAATTAAGTATAGTCAATAAAGACTATACTTAATTTTACTAATTATTATTTAGAGTACAACTCTACGATTAAATTCTCTTTAATGTTTTCAGGAATATCTGATCTTTCAGGGAAAGTAACAAAAGTTCCTTGCAACTCGTTAGCGTTCCACTCTAACCAACTAAACTTGTTGATTTTTCTTCCCTCTACAGAAGCACTAATTGCTTCAAGAGTTTTAGAACGTTCACGTACTGCGACTACATCCCCTGGACGTAGGCTATATGATGGGATATTAACGACATTACCGTTAACAGTGATATGCTTGTGCGATACTAACTGACGCGCAGCTGCGCGTGTTGTGGCAATGCCTAAACGGTATACAACGTTATCTAAACGAGCTTCTAACAATTTCAAGAAGTTCTCACCAGTAACACCTTGTTTAGCAGACGCTTTCCCGAACAATGTACGGAATTGACGCTCTAATACACCATAAGTATATTTTGCCTTTTGCTTTTCTAACAACTGAATTGCATATTCAGATTGTTTACCTCTTCTTTTTGAAGGACCATGCTGTCCTGGAGGATAATTCTTTTTTTCTAATGCTTTATCTGGGCCGAAAATTGGTTCCCTGAATTTACGAGCGATTTTGGACTTAGGTCCTGTATATCTTGCCATTTTTTTTCTGTTTGAAGTATCTATCAACCTATAGTTGACGAATCTTATCTTAAAACAATCGTGTTATTAAACTCTTCTACGTTTTGGAGGACGACAACCATTGTGAGGAAGTGGTGTAATATCCTTGATCGTAGTTACATCAATTCCTACTGTCTGTAAAGTACGGATTGCAGACTCGCGTCCAGCACCCGGGCCTTTTACAAAAACTTCCACTTTACGTAACCCCAAATCATGTGCAACTTTACCACAGTCATTTGCTGCTTGAGAAGCTGCATATGGAGTGTTCTTTTTAGAACCACGGAAGCCCATTTTACCAGCTGAAGACCAAGAGATGGTCTGCCCTTGATTGTTCGTTAAAGTAACGATAATGTTGTTAAAGGTAGCATTAATATGAGCTTGACCTACAGGCTCAATAACAACGATACGCTTCTTAGTAACCTTTTTACTTTTAGCCATTTCTTAATTATTATTTAGTAGCTTTCTTCTTATTTGCAACTGTCTTACGTTTACCTTTACGTGTACGTGAGTTGTTTTTAGTACGTTGACCACGAACAGGTAAATGTTTACGGTGACGTAAACCACGGTAACATCCAATATCCATTAAACGTTTAATGTTCAATTGAACTTCAGAACGTAAAGCACCTTCTACTTTAACCTCTTCGTTGATAATAGTACGAATAGCCGCTAGTTGATCATCGTTCCATTCTGATACTTTAACGTCTTCGCTGATACCTGCTTTTTCCAAGATATAAGCAGCAGTAGAACGCCCTACACCGAAAATATAGGTAAGGCCTATAACGCCTCTTTTGTTTTTAGGTAAATCTATACCTGATATCCTTGCCATATAATACTTTAGCGATTTTGTGAATTAAATACTAGCCCTGACGTTGTTTAAACTTAGGGTTCTTTTTGTTGATTACAAAAACTTTTCCTTTGCGACGAATAATCTTACAATCCGCGCTACGTTTTTTTATTGATGCTCTTACTTTCATTGTAGTAATTTTTTTAAAAGCTAACTAAAATTAAAGGGTATGGATCGCTTATTTATAACGATACGTAATCCTACCCTTAGTTAAATCATAGGGAGACATTTCCAACTTAACTTTGTCCCCAGGAAGAATCTTAATATAATGCATACGCATTTTACCAGAGATGTGCGCGATAATCTCGTGACCATTCTCTAATTCTACTCGGAACATAGCGTTTGATAGCGCTTCCCGAATTATACCGTCTTGTTCTATAGAGGCTTGTTTAGCCATATGTTTTAACTTAATTTACGTCTTTAACCTGTATAAACAGGAGTGCAAAGATAAATAAAAATCATTGAATTCCAATTACTTTTTACTCAAAACTTTCTCTACATGTTCAAAGGTCAAAAGTACATCCGGTTTTCCTTTACGAATCGAAACCATCTGTTCAAAATGTGCAGACAATTTTCCATCGACAGTACTCACTGTCCAGCCGTCATCCCAAAATTTAACTCCAGGTTTCCCTGCGTTGATCATTGGTTCAATGCAAATCACCAATCCTTCTTCCAATTTCGGTCCAGAACCTCGTTTACCATAGTTTGGAACTTCAGGCTTTTCATGAAGATATAAACCAACACCGTGGCCTACCAACTCTCTAACAATTCCGTAATTATAAGGGCTAACGTGTTCCTGAACAGCCGATGAAATATCACCTACCCTCTTCCCGGCAACAGCTTGTTCTACCCCTTTAAAAAGAGAAGCTTTAGTGACATCCAAAAGTTGTTGAGCTTCCGCACTAATTTCACCGACACCAAAGGTGTAAGCTGAATCGCTTATAAAACCATTCAAATTCACACCACCGTCCACTGATATTAGATCTCCCTCTTTAATAATGTATTCACTAGGAAAACCGTGAACAATTTGATCATTAACGGAAATACATAAAGAATATGGAAAACCATGATAATTTAAAAAAGCAGGAGTACCACCGTGATCTTGAATAAAATCATAAGCCAGCTTATCGAGCGAAAGCGTGGTAATGCCTGGCTTAATCACTTCTGCAATTTCACCTAGCAATAACGAGAGTACATTAGCTGACTCTCGTATTTGCTCGATTTGCTCTTCTGTTTTATAATAAACTTTGGACATTAATTAAATCACTGATTGGTCAATTCCCTCTACCGACGCGGTTGAACGTCCTTTTACTCTTCCAGTCTTCATCAAACCGTCGTAATGACGCATCAATAAATGACTTTCTATTTGTTGAAGGGTGTCAAGCACTACACCGACTAAAATCAATAATGAAGTCCCTCCGTAGAAATGCGCAAATTGATTGTTAACACCAAACTTACTTGCAATTGCAGGTAAAATTGCGATGATTGCAATAAAAATAGCACCTGGGAAAGTGATCCGTGAAATCACATTATCGATAAAAAGATTCGTGTCATATCCAGGCTTAATACCTGGAATAAAACCGCCATTCTTTTTCATATCCTCAGACATCTGTTGAGGGTTCACCATGATAGCGGTATAGAAAAATGTAAATGCAATAATAAGAACACCGAAGGTCACATTATATGCCAATGACGTATAGTTACTTAATGAAGTTAAAAACTCAGACTGTAAATTTGGAAAAAACTGAGATAACGCCATCGGTAAAAACATAATCGCCTGTGCAAAGATGATTGGCATTACACCTGCAGCATTCACTTTTAAAGGGATATACTGACGCACACCACCTACTTGTTTATTACCAACGATTTTCTTCGCGTACTGAACTGGTACTTTACGAATACCTTGCACCACGAGGATACTGAAAATAACAACAAAAAATAAAGCAAGAAATTCCAATAACAATGGAATCGGGCCACCACCACTAGGACTCATGCGGGATCCCCATTCCGCTACAAGTCCCGCAGGCAACTGTGCAATAATACCCACCATAATGATAAGCGAGATACCATTACCAATACCTTTATCTGTAATTTTTTCACCAAGCCACATCACAAACAAGGTACCTGCTGTCAAGACAATTGCA
>NZ_JABMCQ010000019.1 GCF_013179575.1 Sphingobacterium shayense
ATCCGACCATCCTGTTTGTCGCTCTTTATACCATAATTCTCCGGTATTATAACTACATTCGGCGGCTAAAACTTGTCCGATGTTTCCATTTAATACCCTACCGAGGGCCTCTCTCTTCGGCAGATGATAGCGCCAGCAAAAACCTGCAACTAGCGCAAGGTTTTTAGATTGTGCTTGTTTGGTAGAAGCAATTACCTTTCTTAGGCCAGGGGCATCGACTGCAAATGGTTTTTCACAGAAAATATGTCGACCAGCATTCACGGCAGCCTCTAAATGGTCCGGACGAAAAGCAGGAGGAGCAGCTAATAATATCACATCCAAATCGAGTTCTGTCAATTTTTTGTAGGCGTCGAGTCCTACAAACATATGTTCTTTGGATACCTGCACCTTATCGCCTAAGCTTTCCTTCAGCGTTTTATGAGACGTCTCCAGTTGATCTGCAAAAGCATCCGCCATTGCATACAATATGACATTGGGGTCAGCATTGAGTGCTTCTTGTGCTGCTGCGGTGCCACGTCCACCACATCCGATAAGGCCGATCTTTAGTGTTTTGTTGTTTAAGGACCAGATCGGACTGGAGGCGAATGCCGTTTGGCTGGCAATAATACCCGTTACAGAGGTGACGCCTGCTACTCGGAGAAATTTTCTTCTGGAATAATTCATTTTGTTATCGATTAAAATGTTTATAAATTGATTGTTTTTATTATGCACTGTTGTTCAGAGTTATATTTTGGAAGCAGCGAGATAATGTGAATTTTGCTTCCTATGGATTTTGGACTAGATTACTATTCCTATCTATTTCTGCTTGTGGTATATAAAAAACGACACGGTTATCAGAGGGCATTATTTTCTGAGTGATGTCCGTAGTAGGTGTATTATTTAACGAATGTGTGCCCGGATAGTTACGCTCTAAGGGGCGATCATTACGATACAAATCATAGGCGCGATGTCCCTCAAATGCAAGTTCTAAAAAGCGTTCTTCCAGTACAGCATCCATTACTGATTTTCGCTGCTGCTGGAGCGTACTTTCTGATATTAAGTCGGCACCAGAAAGTCCAGCACGGCGCCTGAGTAAGTTGATATCCGCGATTGCAGCATTATTGTTTCCTAGCTTGGCTTGAGCTTCAGCGCGGATGAGGTATATCTCAGCTAGTCGTATATACACCGGTGAGCTGAGATTGATCTGCCCTTCCTGAAGAGAGTATTTATTAACGTAATACATTGGAGTTACCGGTGTTAATTTTTGATTGAACTGTAGTTTTCCATCCTGAATAAACGGCGTAACGAAGGAGTTTCGTAAATCATTTTTATATTCTTGAAGGAAATTGTAATATTTAACCGAGGCGTATATCTCTGCCCAACCGCTAACCCCTTGACCGAGCGGGTTTCCAGATACGTCGCCACTAAAATACATGGAGCCAATAGCGCTGGTCCCGCGATCCTCAACCTTGGTGTGTTTGATTCCAAATATTGTTTCGCGATTATTTTCTGGTGTGCTTCTAAAATACCCCGTGTACTCGTTGCCTTCTAGCAACGAATATCGATTGGAGCTAATCACCAAATTCGCATATTTAATAGCATTTTCGTTGTCTTGTTGGTATAGGTATACTCTAGAAAGCAGGGCATAAGCCACTTCTTTAGACGCAAAGGAATTACTTTTTTCCTGATTCATCATGTCTGCAGCGCGAAGGAGATCTTCTATTACCGAGGCATAGACCTCTTTAACGGAACTGCGCGCAATGTTGGCAACCTGATCGTCTGATAATCCTTCCTTTAGAATAGGAACACCTAGATTTTCCCCGTTAGCTTGTGGGTAAGGTCTACCAAAAACTCGAACCAAATTAAAATGCATCATAGCTCTGAGGTAAAGGTTTTCCCCTTTGAGTTGTAACAATCCTTCGGCGGCATCATCGGGTACAAATTCAATAATTTTGTTTGCCCCCGCTATTACTTTATAAGCCTGAGACCAAAAGTTTTGACAGTGATCTGAAGTATTGATGTGGTTATAGCGGTACGCACGAGTCAGGTCATCGCCTGAAGATTGTCCCTGTGCAACGGCATCGCCTGGATATTCCATTAAGAAATGTCCACTGCGCACGTATGCTGCATCTTTGAGCAAGGCGTAGGTTCCAATTGTTGCTGTCCCTACATCCGCTTCATTGCCAAGGGCCGTTTCTTCCTCTATATATTGTGTTGGTTCGTAGTATTTTTCACACGAGGCATTGCCCAGCGCGAGCGAAAAAATACCCAGTTGGATGTATAAATATGTACGTTTCATTTTCTGATATTTAAAGTGTTAAATTGATTCCAAAAAGAAATTTTCTGCTGATGGGGTATTTAAAACTAGATACGCCAGAGCTTAAATCGACTTGACTTAGAGAAACTTCAGGATCCGGACCGGAAAAGTTCGTTAACGTCCATAGGTTGTCAGCACTCAAGAATAGATTGATTTTTTCTACTCCCCATTTCTCCGTCAATGTATTAGGAAGGTTGTAACCCAAGCGAACATTTCTTAGGCGGAGATAGCTTCCGTCTTCCAAGTAGCGTGAAGAAGACTGGTTGGATTCTTTATTTCCACCAACGATTGGTTTGGGATGCGTCGCTTGATCGCCTTCCTTTTCCCATCGGTTCCATCCATCGGGGAGGACCATAGAATTAAACGCTTCGTATAAACCGTCGTTATCAAAATAAACCCTTGTTTCATTGTAGACATGGTTACCATAAACGAAATTGAAAAATGCTGACAAAGTAAACTCTTTATATGTTAATGAGTTACTTAACCCCCCTGTGAATTTAGGAGCTCCTGAAGTTCCTGAAAATTGACGAGAGTCACTGGCAGCGGCCTCACTATAAGAATTGGTCTTTGTTTTGGTTTGATTACCTTGATCGTCTATCGTGATTTTTTCCCATAAAGGATCCCCATTTGCAGGATCAACGCCTGCCCAAATAGGAAGGTTGTATGCATCGATGTCATGGCCCACGGCAATGGGTTGACGCGAACCTGGATTAAATATAGTTGCGCCATCGCTAAGTTCTATCACTTTATTACGATTGAATGCCATGTTTAAGCTCGTTTCCCAAGTAAAATTTTCGTTGTTAAAATTCTGGGAAGTCACATTAAACTCTACACCGCGGTTTCTTACCGATCCGGCATTGACCCAGACGTAACTGTATCCCGTGGTTGCTGCTAGTGGTTTCCGATAGAGCAATTCACTCGCTTCTTTTTCATAAATATCAACCGTTAGTGAAAGTCGATTCCAAAGTGTCAAATCCAAACCCAGATTGGCCGACCTAATTTTTTCCCAGGTTAAGTTTGGGTTTCCTTTTTGAAATGGAGCTGCACCGGGAAGACCAGAATAACTGGCATCTTGTGTAATACTATAAAGACCCATCGCTGCGTAATTCGATATTCCGTCAGCATTTCCAACTGTACCGTAGCTTCCCCTAATTTTTGCAAATGATATCAAGCTATTGGATTTCAAGAAATCTTCATTGCTTAAAATCCATGACCCCCCAAGTTGGAAGAAATTTGCCGTTGGATTGTTGCGACCAAACTTGGATGAAAATTCATTAACGAACGATCCAATTAAAAAATAACGGTCATTGAAATTATAATCTGCTTGTGCTAGATATTTTCGGTAACCGACTTGATCGCGCGCTCCTTCTGGGTTTTGTAATATGCCAGTGGCCACGGACATGACATCTTTTCCTGCGGGAAGTCCTTTTCCTGAAATGTCTGAATATTGAGAGGTTGTAGTTTCTACCTCTGCGACACCGAGCAACACTAAATTGTGTAGGCCGAAGTTTTCGGCATAGCGCACTCTATTGGAGGTTAGAAACCTTTTTGACTCGGAAGTCCCGTTGTATAATTCGCCGATATTTGCCCCACCTTGCTTGGTGCGCCGATCATAGTAACGCGCATAGCTACCGTTATTTAATTCCGTTCTGTTGTAACTCGATAGCGTTATTTTACTCGATAGGGTATAATCCAAATTTAGATCTCCTGTGACGGCCCAGTTCTCGTCTCTGTTGTAGTTGTATTGGAGTGAATGCAAAAAATTCTCCTTTTCCCTACCAGTCCAACCGTCATAAAACCGTCCATCGATCGGGTTTCCTTCTTGATCGTATGCGGGGTCAAATGGTAAATTGGTATATGCGTCGTACATTGTATTGCTGTTCTCTTGGTCATTCTTTCTTAGTGCGCCATTAATATTTACTGTGGCCTTGAGGCGTTCGCTTACTTGGGCGTTAAGGTTCGTTCGGAAATTATATCCTTTATTCCCTGTCCCTTTCAGTGTTCCTTCCTCTCTATAAAATACACCAGATGAATAAAATTGGACGTTTTCACTCCCTCCAGAGATAGCTAGATTATGACTGTTAATGTAACCCGTCCCAAATGCTTCATCCCACCAGTTCGTATTGGTTTTAAGTAATTCCGGATCGCGGTCGTAGAATGTCGTTTGGAAATCGTAAAGTTGTTGGGAATTCATAAGCTTAAAGTTTCCCGTTGTGGCGTTTCCAAATCCAAAGGAGTTGTTAAAATTGACTTTTGTTCTACCAGGTTTTCCTGTTTTTGTGGTGACAATAATAACGCCATTCGCAGCTCTTGATCCGTAAAGTCCCGTAGCTGCAACATCCTTTAATATAGAAACTTGTTCGACGTCGGCCGGATTATACGAACCACCTATGTTCCCATCTACTACGATAAGAGGGGCGGTACTGGCGGAGATGGTTCCGGCACCCCGAACTAGGATATTTGGTGTACTGGTCGGGTTGCCAGAAGGTGTGGAAACTACAACACCAGGAGCCTTTCCCTGCAACATGCTCGGAAGATCATTGGCCGTAACATCTTTTAGTTTCGCCTCGGATATATTGGTTACGGAGCTGGAAAGATAACGTACTTTTTGACTGGAATAGCCTACAACGACAACTTCGTCTAAGTTATCAACCAGTTCAGTTAGAACAGTATTTATTTCCGGTTGTCCGGTGAATTGTACCTCTTGTTCATTGTAGCCAAGTACTGAAAACACTACCGTTCCAGCCGATGAAGGGACGGGGAGCGTGTAGTTACCGTTGTTGTCCGTGGACGTACCCGATGTAGTGCCTTTAAAAATCACCGAGACGCCAGCGACAGGATTGTTTTGTTGATCGACTACTCTCCCTTTTACGGAGGTTTGCTGTAAATGCAACGTCGTAAGGGTGTTAATCAATCGATGGGGGGATGCGCTAGTGAGCATAGTTCGCTTTGTTGATACTAATGATTTTCCTGTCGCAGCGGACTGAACAGGATTGAGAGCAATACATCCAGAAAATGCAATTAAAAGTAAGTCGCGCTTTCGGCTCATAAAGGTTTTTTGCTCTAATCGGAGCTTGTTTAAGTTCAATTTGTACATCGGTTATCTATTTTGGGTTAGATATAGTTGTTTAGGGCTTCGTTTTAACACGAAGGTCAAATGATTGATGAAATCACTATTAGCTTCTGTATGGGTTTAGGTGTTCTACGGGTGAAAACCTCCTTTCTTTTTTAAGTTTATGAAAGTTAAATAGGGGTAGCTATACCCGAAGTGAATTGGATAGACGATTTTCGTTTTTGGGTAGTTATCTACGTGTCTTTTCAAAGGGAGACTGGTTTAAGTAGATTCTTTTAGTTTACAGGTTGTTGATCTAAAGTTAATTACAAAATCGCTGAAAAGGAAATATAATATTGGAATTCATCTTTTTAGGCTTTTACTGATGTAAAAACGGCGATTATTTGTCACTATTCGGTATTGGAGCCGCAAAAAAAAGGTAGGTCACAAAAAGTGACCTACCTATATAAAAATGGAGAAATATATATTAAACTATAACAAACTGTACGTCCGCTTGAAATTTGACGTCTTCACTAACCATCACCCCACCGGTCTCTAAAGCAGCATTCCAAGTTAAACCGAACTCTTGACGGTTGATTTTGCCGGTTACCGTATAGCCCGTTTTCTGGTTTCCCCATGGATCTTTAGCAATACCGCCGAATTCAGCGTTGAACGTGGTTGGCTTAGTAATATCTTTTATTGTTAGATCGCCGATAAGTTCGTATTCATCTCCGTCAATTTTTTTAATCTCCGTAGTCGTGAATTTAATGGTAGGGTAGACCTCAACATTGAAAAAATCTTCACTCTTCAAATGTTGATCCCTTTGCTCATTTTTAGTGTTGATTGATCCCGCTTTAATTTCTACGCTTACTTTTCCTTGTGAGATATCATCTGAGCTACTTTCAAGGATCACATCGAAATCTTCAAATAGTCCTTTGACATTTGAAATCATCATGTGTTTTACTTTAAATTCGATCTCGCTATGCGCTTTGTCTAAATTCCACGTTGCCATATTTTCTTTCTTTTAGTTTTAAATTTTGATACCACAAAAATACGGTATGAAAAAAGCTAGTGCATTGATGTAGGTTAAGAAATTAAAAAAGGACAATGAATATCGTCCTTTAAACCTTTTTTTTCAAGTTTATGCCTGTTCGGCTAAAAAAGATGTGGAGTTTTTCGCGACAGTGATCTTTTAATCTGTCAGTGTAAATTCGATTTCCTGAGTATCTCGGGAATTTGGACCGATGAGTATTTTAAATACACCGGGTTCAGTTATCAATTCAAGCTGTTGATTATAGAATTTTAGATCGTCCGGTGAAATGACGAACGAAATCGTTTCGGATTCTCCTTTTTTCAATGTGATTTTATCAAAACCCTTTAACTCTTTAATAGGACGGGTTTGTGATGCAACCAGATCGCGGATATAGAGTTGCACAATTTCCTGTCCATCGTAATTTCCAGTGTTAGTTACTTTTACCGAAGCGGTCAATGAATCCTCTTTTGTAATGCTTGTTTTACTTATAGTAAGATCTGAATAATCAAAAGTTGTGTAGCTAAGTCCGTAACCAAAAGGGTAAAGGGGCTCATTACTTACGTCAAGATAGTTCGAACGGAATTTTTGAAACCACGCTCCTTCGGCGAGCGGGCGCCCAGTATTTTTTTGACTATAGTATAGTGGTAATTGTCCGACATTCTGCGCAAAAGTAGCCGGTAGTTTTCCCGAAGGATTTACGTCTCCAAATAGTACGTCAGCGACAGCTTTTCCTGTTTGAGTGCCGCCGAACCATACGTTTAATATGGCAGGGACATGCTGATTTTCCCAGGCTAATGTAAGCGGTCTACCGGTGAAAAGAACGAGGACGACTGGTTTTCCGGTTTCTAGCAACGCTTCTAACAGCTTACGTTGGGAGGAGGGGATATTTAGATCCGTCCGACTAGAGCTCTCGCCACTCATTTCGGAACTTTCCCCGAGAGCGGCCACAATAACATCAGCCTGCTTGGTGGATTGGATAGCCTCAGCAATAATCGCTTCAGGCGTCCGGTTATCCCGGGGGATGGTTCTCCCAAACATGGTAGCACGTTCCTGTAAAGCCGCATCATCGGTTAAGTTGGCACCTAGATGCGTAATAATTTTCACGCTGTTGCCTAAGGCCTGCTTCATACCTTCTACTAATGAGGCTGTGTTTTCTAGGTCAGCGCTCACACTCCAGGTTCCGGGCATATTGGCGCCCGTGTTTGCAAGCGGTCCAACGACAGCTACTGTGCCTTGCTTTTTAAGAGGGAGTGTTTGGTTTTCATTTTTTAAGAGAACAAAGGATTCGGCGGCGGCTTCTCTCGCGAGAGAAAGATGTTCGTCGGTAAGCGTGTTTTTTCTCTGTCGCTCGGGGTCGCAATATCTAAATGGATCATCAAATAAACCAAGTTTATATTTGATTACTAATACATTGCGGCACGCTCGGTCAATATCTTCGAGATTTACTTTACCTTCGTCGAGTGATTTTTTTAAAGTGGAAAGAAAACCTTCACCTACCATGTCCATATCAACTCCTGCTTTCAACGCTAGTGTTGAAACCTGCTGCAGATCACCTAAGCCATGATCCGAAAGTTCGTTAATAGCTGTATAGTCGGTGACCACTAGACCGTCAAATTTCCAGTCTTTTCGTAATAAATCGGTTAGTAACCAGTGATTCGCACTTGCCGGGACACCGTTAATATCGTTAAACGATGTCATGACCGACAAAGCACCGGCATCGATAGCTGCTTTATAAGGAGGAAGGTATTCGTTATACATCCGGTGTAGGCTCATATCGGTGGTGTGGTAATCTCGCCCTGATTCAGCGGCTCCATATAAAGCGAAGTGTTTTACACATGCTAATAACGTGTTGTTACTACTTAAATCGCCACCTTGGTACCCGATAACCATCTCTTTTGCAATCCTAGCACTGAGATAAGTGTCCTCACCGCTACCTTCGGAGATACGCCCCCAGCGCGCATCGCGGGAGATGTCGACCATGGGAGAAAATGTCCAATTTAATCCGTCGGCTGTCGCCTCGATCGCGGCAACTCGTGCTGTCCCCCGTATAAGGGGCATGTTCCAGGTTGCTGCGAGCCCAAGAGGAATGGGGAATATTGTTTTGTACCCATGGATAACGTCCATACCGAAAATGATGGGTATTTTAAGGCGAGACTGATTGATAGCTAATTCTTGTGCCTTTCGTATGCGCTGAGGGGAGGTCATACTGAATATACCGCCAATGCTCCCAGACTTTATTTTAGATTCAACATCTGTAGAGACGACGGCGCCTGTGGTTGCTTCACCGCCTGTAACCAGGTTTAACTGACCAATCTTTTCTTCAATTGTCATCTTTCCCATGAGATCGTCGATATATTTATTCATCTTTTCATCCTGTTGGGCGAAGGCAATATTGAGGCTTGTTAGTAGGTAGCTACAAAAGAGTATTTTAATGATTTTCATGATTTTTTCGATCTACAGTTTCTAGAAAGGCCCAGTCCAAAAGAAACTGAGCCAATTCACTAACCACCAATTTATTTTATGTGAGGACTGTGAAATCCAAGTTTTTTTAATCCATGTTGTATTTCCGGCGCCTGCATAAAAAGATTCCATATTAAACCCGTCCGATAGTTTTCAATCATCACCACGATCGGCCCCTGATCGATCGCCAGATAACGTTGAGGAAACCATTGCTCGGTTTCACTGTAAGCATCGTAAAAACCATATTTACCCCATGTTTTATCGCCTAAATTACTGAATAAGTAACGAGCAAAATCGAGACTTTCTCCCGGTGTGTAGGGCATCGATGATAAGGCGGCTGTGGGGCTTATCACTGACTTATCGTTGTCCGGATGATGTGCATTATACCCATCGATAGTGTATGAGGCGGTAAGTCCCCAACCTTTTTTTGCACCGTATCCTTTAAACTGATTTGGATTTTTCTCGGCATAAGCGATGTTGATTTTGCTGTGATTGATTACCGCCTGACCATAATCTACATACGGGTCCTTTAGTCCGGTTGGATTCAACCCTAGGAAGGAGTAATGTGCCCAGAATAGGGGGCCGACTTCACCAGGTTTGGCGTTATGCTTGACAATCGTTGGTATATCGAATTTAACAGCATCGGATTTAATTTTTCCATCTCTTGCCCATCCGTGGTCATATACTTCTGCATCGATAGGATATGTCGGTGAGGATGCGGCAAGAATATAGGAAATTAAACATTCGTCGAACCCCTGTATTGGATGATTCATTCCAAAATTGTGAGAGGGACTCCAATGCCAAAAAAGGACGTTCTTGTTATCTGTATAATGGTTCCAGTCGATGCCTTTCCATAATTCATCCGTCTTTTTTGCGAGCTGTACTTCTTGTTCATTACCATCTTTAAGATATTCGCGAACAACAAGTAGAGCCTGCGCTAGAAAAGCAGTTTCCACGATGTCTCCACCATTGTCTTTTTCGCTAAATGCTTTAACGGTACCTTTGTCTCCGTGATACCAATGCGACCATGCGCCCTTAAACCTTGGTATCTTGCCGAGGTAGTTCATAATGTGGCTTAGGCGCTCCACGCCCTGTTCTTTAGTAATGTACCCACGCTCCATCGCCACAACGATTCCCATTATCCCAAAGCCACTACCCCCAATAGTGATGACGTTTTGATCGTTCTCTGGATAAACGCCATCTAAATGTATACGTTCACGGGCAAGGCCGGAGGTAGGCTCGGCGCCGTCCCAAAAATATTGAAACGTATGTTGCTGGATTTTATTTAGCAATGAATCTTCAGATAGGATGCTACTGTCTTGTGTCGTGTTACTGGCATTAATGTTATTCTGTTTGTTGTTCTGACAACTGATAAAACAGCTAGTGCTTATTAAAATTGTTGTTGTTATCGTTCGTAGATTTATCATTATTTGTGATTTGTTGAGCTGAAGCTCAATTTTATAGGAGCTATTTTATCTATGGACCCGCGATTACAAGGTCTAATATTAATTTACTGCGGTAATTTTCAATGTCGATAATCTGGCGCCCTTGTTGATTGCACCGTAGTTGTTAGCGACACATGGTTGATGACAGTACGACCATGTTAAGAACTGTAGTTTTCTAAAGCCTGTTTTCCAGTCTGTATATGCATTCTAAGGTTGCTTTTTATTTGCCTAGAGCTAGAAGCCAATTTTCTATAATTACGAGAGCTTTAAAGTAGGAGAGGATCTATTGATCGCCTCCTAACTGTGAATCTTTTTACCAACCGTTATTTTGTCCCAGATCGGGTGTTTGTATCAATTGATTATTTGGCACTGGAAATAAATATAGTTTCTCTTGAAATTTCTTTCCTGCTGCCGTCATAGCAGCGTCCGCTTGTTTGGTGCGTATTAAATCGAACCAACGATCATGCTCAAAGGCAAGTTCAAGACGCCTTTCTTTCCAAACCGCCTGTCGAATGTCTGCTTGTGAAGAAGCGGCCACGTTAGGAAGTTTTACGCGTGCGCGGACTGAATTGAGTGCTGCTTTTGCTTCAGCTGCGTTACCCAATTCATTGGCTGCCTCTGCCTTGATCAGAAAGACTTCTGCGAGGCGCAAATAACGCAGATTTTTATCTGTGTCTTCTGCTCCACCATTTGCTGAGGAGTATGCTTTTTCATTGTACATCGCATTTTCGCTGTTTCCAATTTCTCGACCGTCAAACATAATCTCACCGCGGAAAATGATGGTAGCGTTTTTGCGGATATCATCTTTCTCCTCTTCAAATGCTTTTAATAGGTTTGCAGAAGGCGTATTGAATCCCCAACCAATACTTGCGGAGCCACCACGAGGACCTTGGGTCTGTGAATATTGATTAATTCCGTGGGCGATAGATTCTCCTCGGGCCTGAAATTCGAAGATCGACTCAGGGCCGTTTTCACCTGCTAAACGCCATATTTTAGCATAATCTGTTTCGAGGCTATATTCACCTGAGCTTAATACGGCCTGAGCGAGGTCATAGGCCTGTTGCCATTCTCCTTGATATAAGTGTACTTTTGCTTTCAAGGCTTGTGCTGCGCCTTTTGTAGCGCGCCCGAGGTCTTTGGCAGCATAAGCCGATTTTAGCGGTAGATTGTCTATTGCGAATTGCAGATCCGCCTCTATATAATCGTATACCTCGGTTTGCGGTACGCGGACGGTGAGATCAATATCTTGGATTGGAATGTCACCCCATCCACGAACTAAGTAGAAGTAGTTAAGTGCTCTAAGGAAACGTGCTTCCGCAATGAGTCTATCTTTGAGGGCCTGGTCGGTAAGTCCATATTCTTCGGTATATGCAATAGCTTGACTTGCCCTACCTATTGATTTGTACCAGTGCTCCCACATCGAACTAAGGGACCCCGCTGTAGACGTATAAGTCAAGTTATCTAAAACGTCCTTGTCACCACCATTGTCGGTAGGGGAAGATCCTTTATCAGCATTATCGGATATGATCTCCGTAATTCCTAGGAAAGAAAACGCGTAATTCCAATCGGTAAACATTCCATAGATACCGTTGACAAATGCTTCAGGGGTATAATTCTCTCCGCTATGTTCGGCCTCTACAATTTCTTGTGAAGGAACGTCCAAAAAGTCTTCTGCACATCCGGAAAACAATAAACCGGCTGCGGTTAAAAGGGCTATATTTAATTTTCTTTTTTTCATGATTGCGAATGTTAAAATGTTAGAACTGAACATTAATACCAAACAAGAAGTTTCTTGTTGTCGGGTAAGCAGACAGCTCGATACCCGAGGTTAACTGCGGATTACCATCACTAGGTATTTCTGGTGAAAACCCCGAATATTTTGTAAACATGAATGGGTTTTGTGCAGTAAAATATACCCTTAAATTCGAACTCTCGTTATACAATCGCTTGAAGGTGTAGCCTAAGGTAATGTTATTGATGCGGAAATAATCGCCAGGTTCTAGATAATAGCTAGACGCATACGAGTCTCGATCAGCACCTGGGTCAGTATTGGAGGATCCTTCTCCGGTCCACCGATTGTTATATGTTTCTTGGGTGATATTCTCTCCTCCGTCGATGCGTGTCCCTTTCAACCCGTTGTAGATTTTATTGCCTGCTACACCAAAACCTGCCACTGACAGATCTGCCGATTTGTAGGTGATTCCTAAATTAATACCATACGTAGAAGTCGGCATGAAAGAGCCTAAAAATGCTTTGTCCCTGTCATCTATAACACCATCATCATTTTGATCCTTGTAACGTAAGTGGCCAGGACGGGGAGAGCCGTAGGAAGCATTTTGGGAAATCTCCTCCGTGTTTTGCCAAACACCCTCAGTTTCCCACATCCACCAACCATAAAGAGGTTGACCTGACTGAATACGTTTGGTAATCTGGCCGTTGCTTAGACTTCCACCGGTAGAACCATCGTATGCAGTTTTTACTTCTGTAAGTTCGTTGTGGTTGTATGCATAGTTTACACCTATATTGTAGTTTAGGTCGTCAGAAATCGAATTTTTCCAATTTAATATCACTTCAAAACCGTTGTTTCTTACTTTACCACCGTGGTCATAGAAATCATTTGCAAACGGCGAGTTCAATAGTGGTTGAACTTTCATAATAACATTGGAATTCAGTTTATTGTAATAATCAATTGATCCAGAAAGCTTCCTGTCTAACATCTCAAAATCTACCCCAACACCGGTTTCATAGGTTTTTTCCCAGAAGACATTTAAAGCCGGGCTACCGAAAGCAGCGCCAAGACCTAGGGTTTGCCCTGGACCAAAAACGTAGTTATAATTGGAACTTCCTTCAGATGTCAATACTTGTGATACGTTCAACGGTATACCTTGGTTACCCAAAATTCCCCAGTTGGCGCGAAGTTTTAAGAAATTCAACACGGTGCTGTTTTTCATAAAATTTTCATTTGAAATTGTCCAACCTAATCCTACTGAAGGAAAATTATCGAAATATTTTCCCGTGCTTTTAAAGACACTCGATCCGTCACGTCTGAATGTTGCTGTTGCGTAGTATTTACTATTGTAGTTGTACTGAACACGTGCAAAGTACGACGCTAGTGCAATGGGTGTATAGGAAGTTTGAGACAGCACTTTATCGTAGTCTAGTGATGCGTCATTAATATTCCAGTATTGTTCTTGCGGTAATACGTCATATCCGAGACCATTAATCATGTTTTTTATGTCGAATTTCTCACGGGAGAAACCTGCGATCGCACCAATTTGATGGCCATTGAAATTCTTATCGAAGGATAGGAAAGTTTCCCACAGCCAGCGAAAATCTTCTCTTTTTTCGTACGATAACGAATTGTTAACGTATGAAAGGGATGTTGGGTTTTCAGCTTTTAGCTTTTCAAATTCTTGCGCCGTGCGAAGTGGATTACTTTGTAACCAAGCATCTTTTACATCCGAAAATGTCCTATCGTTTCCGAAAACTTTGGTGGCACCAATTCTAGAATTGACCTTTAAGAAATCCAATATTTGGTATTCTCCTTCTATCCCGCCCTGTATGCGCGTGCTGTTCTGAAGTTGATTTTGCCGTTGTATAGCATACATAGGGTTACCGATCGAATTTAAATTACCAGTTGATTCTCCTTCGGCTGTTTGATAGCCCGCGACACCGGTATTGGTATTGTAAATTGAGGTGCCGTAACGGCCATTATCAAAAAGCACAGGTGCAAGAGGCGTTTGACGATAGGCATCATTAAATGCACTGTATGGTTTCGGGGTTGACTTATTGAAACTTAGATTCAGGTTCTGTGTGAATTTAAGCTTGTTGTCTAAAAATTTATAGACATTGTTATTCCGAACAGTGTTTCGAACATGTTTAGATCCGTCGATAATACCGTTTTCAGTGAAATTATTGGCGCTTACGAAGTAATCAACGATCTCCGAGCCGCCAGAGATATTCACCGAGTTGTTGTAAACAACACCGGTTTCAAGGATCTCGCCAAACCAGTCGGTATTGTATCGCTGGTCGGCTGCTAGCGAATCTCCTTCACCGATGCCACCGATATTTTCATTGTAATAATTGACGTATTGTGTGGCATCAGCCATTTTAACGCGGTTTAACATATTCTTTACGCCGACATAGCTTTCGTAACCGATTTTTACGCTGCCTGCTTTTCCTTTTTTTGTTGTTACCATGATAACCCCGTTGGAAGCACGGATACCATATATAGAGGCGGATGACGCATCCTTAAGGACGTCGATGGACTCAATATCAGCTGGATTTATACTGTTAATGTTGTCCATCGGAAACCCGTCGACAATATATAAAGGGTCGCGTCCCCCAAGAGCGGTTCCAAGACCGCGAATTACCACTTGAGGGGTTGATCCCGGTGCTTCCGAGGCAGTGATGTTCACCCCAGCGACTTTACCTTGGATCGATTGCATCGCGGACATGGCGGGTTGCTTGACTATCTCGTCCGATTTGACGCTACCTATAGCTCCGGTAAGGTCTACTTTCTTCTGAACACCGTAACCGACCACCACTACTTCTTCTAATGCGGTGTTCTGGTTCTCTAGAAAGATTGCAATATCTGTTTGATCACCAACCAACACAGATTGTGAATTGTAGCCAATAAATGTAAATATTAAACTATCAGTAGGGGATGCCTCCAGGCTGAAACGGCCTGCCCCATCCGTTTGTGTTCCTGCTGTTTTTCCACTAATGGAAACGGATACCCCAGGGATGGCCATCATATTCTGGCTATCTTTGACAGTACCCGATACGTTTTTACTTTGACCATATAGCCATGTAAGGCCTATTAGGTAAGTAAAGGTCAGCGTTAGTAACTTCCTCATTATAATATTGGTTTTTGAGTGTTAATGAATCTCTCGTATGTCTCACAGTAAGTGAGTAACTACTATAACAAAGATGTGATGTATTGGTTCTAACCTGAAATTTATCGAGTATACATTACTACTACACAAATATATCGCTTGCTCGAAAATTAGATTGTATCGACTTAATTAGTTGTTTTATAGTATTTTAAAGTTATTTTTCTCTACCATATTTTTTGTAGATAGTGTATTATTTACACATGTGTATATTTTGCGTTTTGTAGTAGTAATGTAGTAGTAAATCAATGTGAAAACTGTCAGTTCCTATGTGCTATGCATGTATTTTAACATAAATACATGCCATTTTTTTCGAAAAGGGAGACAGAATGCGCGACGTTTTTACACTCAAAGATTTGATATAGTCCAAAAGGAAACTATACCGATTTAAAATTCAAGAAGGAA
The DNA here is from genome assembly GCF_013179575.1 of Sphingobacterium shayense. Lineage (GTDB taxonomy): Bacteria > Bacteroidota > Bacteroidia > Sphingobacteriales > Sphingobacteriaceae > Sphingobacterium > Sphingobacterium shayense. The sequence goes on from NZ_JABMCQ010000019.1 coordinate 15,587, forward strand.
TTCTGTGAGATTTTTACTTGTAGGAAGATCTAATTTTTTTCGCAGGCGATAACGGCGAATTTCCACACCACGAGTACTGATATTCAGTAAAGATGCAATCTCTTTGCTTGACATATTTAAGCGCAGGTAAGCACAAAGTTTGAGATCGTTTGGTACCAGACCTGGATATTCAGCTTTTAATTTCTTGAAGAAATTCTCGTGTGCTTCATTAAAACTCTTTTCAAAAATGTCCCAATCACGATCATCATTATGTGCCTCTTCAATAAGTTTGTTAACCTTACGCAATTGGTCTGAGCTGAGTTTGTTACCGGAGGAATCATTTAGGTTAGTGAGTTCCTGATGTAGTGTGTTTAACATTTCGTTCTTGTAAACGATATTTAGCGCAGAATTAGCCAGTTCTCGGTTTTTGTTAATAAGCTCCTGTTCAAGTTGGATATTTTTAAGAGATATTAATTTTTTTTCATTTGCTGCTGCTTCATTTGCGAGACGTTCTTCTTGTTCAGCTAATAATTTAGCTTTCAATTTTTGCTGCTGTATGTGAAGTCTCCGTTCGTAATGTTTATTTGCAAAATACACGAGCATGATGACGATTAGAATATAGATGATCGCCATTGGCCACCTGAGGTACCAGGGCGCTTGTATATAGAAAGTTATCGCAGTCACTTCCGACAATGTTCCGTCTACATCCATTGCTCGCACGTTAAAGGTATAAGTACCGTAGGAAAGATTGGTGAATTCCTTGACAGAAGTTTCCTCCCATACGGACCAACCCTGATTAGCTCCATCCAATTGATACTGGTAACGAACGGGTGTGGACGAATACCAAGGCGAGGAGTAAGCTATGCGTATGTTGTTTTGCTTGTTAGGAAAATCAAAATCTTCATAAACCGGTGTTACTTCAGTTGTCGTATTCCAAATATTAGTAATAATGGGCGGAGGAAGGGATTTATTGGTCGTGCTTTGTTCAAAGTAAAGAGCAAAGCCGTTATCAAGAGCGATTAGCGACAGTGCATTATTTACGTTTAGGATATGCTCGTAATCATTCATAAGCTTACCTTTCAAAGTATTCCAAGATGAGGAATCTATTTTAAGTTTTCCATTATCTGAAATTTGAATTTTGGCGATGTGCGATTTTTTGATAAACCAGTAGGCGTGATTTTTTATAGGTATAATCTTATTGGCATTAGCGAAACTAGCAAGTTGGTCGTTTAGTTCATCATAACGTTTAAATGAACGTAAGATGTTGTCAAATATATAAAAACCTGAATCAGAAGCAAATACTATGTTTTCTTCGAGGTTATACATACCGTGTAGCTTGGTGCCCGCCGGAAGGCCGGCAGTAATGCTTGTAAAGTCGGTCTCAGTTTTTCTGATAGTGTCTAGTTTAAAGTTGAATACATTTTGATGGTTACCCAACCAAAACTCTTGGTTGTCTTTCTGAATGATGTGACGAATAGGAGTTTTATGTTCGCCATACTGTTTGACGAGTGCAACAGATGGAGTGGTTCGCATGAGCCCAACGCCGGTGTAGTTTGCTTGTAGCCAATAGCTACTACCTTTGATATGTTGGAATGCCCATGCTCCTGTAATTGTCGATAGTAAGATCAACTTGCCGTTTTCCAGCATATACGTCCCATTGTTGTGGCCACAGATGAGTTTTCCACCCACATTTTCCAACGCCCAGACCTGCCCTTCTGAGTTCGGAACAAAAGTGAAATTTAGAGCGTTATATTGGCTAGGGCCATGCCAATCACTAACGTACAACCCCTGGTTTGTACCTAGATAGATTTTGTCGTTAAGGATATGTGAGGTGTAAACAGTACCCAGACTCCCAGTAATGTCTGTATAGTAATAAAGTGGGCTATTTATATCAATCCGGTCAATCCCATTGTCCAATCCTGCCCAAAGGTTGTTTTGTTTGTCGACGGACAAACTTAATACCGTGTTATTTTGTAACCCGTTGTTTTTATTTATATGTTGGACGATATCTCCTTTTTGATTAAGTATAATTACCCCATTTTGTATGGTTCCAAAAGCGTATTGATCTCCATATAGTTTTACTCCGTTGTTCAGCTGGTATCTTTTTAAGAAATCGTCGGCTTGTGTTTCCCATGTAGCGATTGTACCATCGGGTCTCAATTTAAACAGACCATCTTTACTGGTGCCGATAAGAATGTCGTCATTTAAGAACGGAATCATACACAAAATATTCATACCGTGTAGCTTATCGGCATCTCTTACCCGTATTAGCTTTCCATTTATGAGTTGGTGTAATCCTGAGGGAATCTGCTCAAAATATAATTTGTCTTTGATCTTGAAACTAAATAGAAAGGGCTCTCCGTCAGCAGTTATTGTTGTTATTTTATTGTCTTGATAAAGGTAACTTTTGGAGAACGTATGAAAATACACTTTATCACCGTCGATTACGATGCGCCAAATTTCGTCATTTTTTAGATTTTGTTGATCTCGAACCAACGGAGTTAAACTGGTGTAAATCATTTTCCCGTAGCTGCCAGGAGTCCAGAACCCAAATTCACCTGAACCTCCGACAAGGATTCTTCCCGTATCATCGATGTTGACGCTCCGAAGTGTTGCATTGTTTTGCATTGGATAAAGTTTCCAATGTTGACCATCAAAGGCAAGCAATCCTTCGGTGTTTGCAGCATATATTATTCCTTTGTTATCAACGGCCATGCTCCAGTTTTGATTGCCAGCCTGGTAGTTAGATTTGCTATATTGCTGTACAAAAGGAGTGCCGACTCGAGGAATATTTTGTCCCCGGGTAATGGCCGCGCTGGCCAAGATCAGACTGTAGATTATGAGCGAACGGACTAAATATAACATATTGGAGAACCAAATATACAAAAGGTTCCTCTGATTATTGTATAGATGAGGGTTCGTTTGGTTAGAGTGCGCTAAGGGGATCGCCTCGCGAGAAGAAACTATCGTCCGTAGGGTTGCTTATTTAGCGGATTTCTTCAAGAGTTCTATTTCCTCATCAATAATGTGAGGATAGTCGATCAAGGCTTCCTTGATGTGACGGATACCGTATTCTAACGACATAAGTTGAGCGATCGTCACTGCGTGCGAACGAACGTGTTTTAAAAACGGGGCTTTAGGCTTGCTTTTTTTACTAAATGAATTTGTTTTCATAATGCAAAGGTATGAAAGTATCGATAGTTAAGACCGCATTATTTTATAATTGATGTTTTTTAAATTTCAATAATAGATTCGTGCAACGCCTGTGAGGTAATTTTAGATGGTGTCTGGGGTATCCTATATTACTTTTGCTTCGAATCGTCTATAATTAGCGTGTAGTCTGCTTGCTGGATGTCGAAATCCTGAGAGGTTAATACAGTGTTTATTGTCAAAACCCGCTCCCGAGCCTCTTCGGGGAGAAAACTAGGGATTCCTTGCCAATTCTTACTGTGATAAGACCCGTTTAAATGTATGATGATGTTGTCATTGGTTTTGTGTTTAGTTAAAAAATGAGCCATAGTCGCGTCCTTTAAAGCTTGAGAATACACTAAGTTGGTACTTTTGTGTCCTTCACCCATACTTTTCATCTCTCGATAAATAGAAATGCTGGTGTCTATATTCATCGGTAACGGGGGAAGGAATTGCTTTGCGTAGCTTGATAGTTCAGAGAGTACCTCGAGACCATTATGGTATACGCTACTGGCGTATCGACGGGGTACATTGCTAGCTATTAATGGAATTTCGTTCTCTCGTGCGAATTCCACCAATGGCTTGTAATCGGCAAAGTAGTTTTTCCAAACACGAGCCTCCGTCTGAAAGCTATTTTGATTAATCTGACCTGAAAAATATTCATCAATGATAGGCTGTACATCGGCTTCGAACATCTCCATGGCGAGGATAATACGTCCAGAGTATTTCAGTTTTAATATTTTAAGTAGTTCTAATTCAGCAATGTGGGCTTGCGGTTGGTCGTGCAGCTCACCAAAAAAAACATAGGAATGCTGTTCACAAGCGACACTGATAGAGTCCCAAGAGATTTGCTGCCCACTGCGGTTTAGAATTTGGTAGGGTTGCTGGGCGATCACCCGCGCTAAGCCGGTGATCATTAACAACCCGAGTACTAACTGTTTCATCGGTTTAGTTTTAAATTTGAAACTAATGCTCTCCAATCTTCCCGTTCCGGTATATTTGGTTTTCTTTTTCCGAAAAACTGTACGATTAGAATTCCGTCTTTGTCAAATGCTTCAACGCTATGTACCAGACCAAGCTCTGTAGGTTTTTTTACGACCCAAAGAGAGTCTATCTGAGAATCGTTTAGATGAAGGTTAAATGTTTCGTCCAATATATTTATCCAAGGACCCGTGCGTAATATTTTTTCAGCTTTACCAGTGTGAATCTGGATCAGGCTAGGGTTTCCAACAAACACCATAAAGTCGATACCTGTAGAAGATGCAGCGTTTAAAACTTCCTGAGTGAGCAGGTTGGAAATTTTTTCTGCGTAGCCCTGTGGTGCTAGACGTAAAGATTGTAGGCGTGTTAAATTATATTTTTTAAGAAGACCCGAGAAGTCATGTGTGTCCTTCAGATCGCGCCATTCCTGTTGGAATGCCTTTATATCTACTTCGTTGTCAGAGATCTCCGCTTGTTTTGGACGTGGTCCTTGCTCTACGGCAGGGAAATCTTGTTTTTCAGTAGTGAATTCATCCAGAATTGTTTGGTAGGCAACGTGATCGCTGTTTTCCGTTAAATACACTTTCAGTGCTGCTACGCCATATTTATCAAAAAACTGAATGCTTTTACGTTGGTTTTCATCGACTGCGAAGGCAAACCCCCAGTCTTTCAAAAACAAACGGAGATCAATATCTGGGTTGACAACAAGGCCTACCTGTCCGTGAAACCCGGGTTTTGTGAATTTGCCTTTTCGTTCGTGTACAGCGTAATCGTTTCTAGTAAGGGACATGATTGGTCCTAGCGAAGGTAATTTTTTTAAAATCTCCCGAAATTCGGGGGCTAGCATTTTCGTGTTTTCTCCAGTAGCTACAAGTTCAGCTTCGGAAACGCCAAGCGATTTGGCCGCATCACGAATTCTAACTTTGGGATTTTCTGTTTTAAAATTTTGGTATTTCTCTCTAAGAGACAGGTTGTTTATTATTTCCATTTTTATATGTTTTTCTAATGAGAAATTGGTACAATGATGGGGTATCCGATCTTTTGATCTGTTATTTTTCGAACTTTTGTGTGGTAGGTATTGAAGATAAGCTCCTCATTGAGGATCTGCTTCGGAGCTCCAATTCCCATTACTTGCCCATTTTTTAAAACGAGGATACGATCCGCATATTGCGCCGCCAGATTGATGTCGTGAAGAATACTTATGATAGTCATCCCTTGTCGCGTTAGTGACTGAGCCTTTTCTAAAATGATCTGTTGATATTGCAGATCTAATCCGGTAATCGGTTCATCCATGAGTAAGATGCCCTTTGGGTTTTGATATATTTGAGCGAGTGTCCGCGCGAGTTGGACGCGTTGTTGCTCACCGCCGGAAAGCTGATGAATAAATCGATCCTTGTAATTTAGCATCCCCATTTCGCGAAGGGCCTCATTTGTAATCTCAATATCCACTGGTGCGGGGTTGGATTTAAAATGAGGATAGCGTCCCATCAATGCAATTTCAAAGACTGTCAAATTTACATTGAGGTGGTTGGATTGCGGTAAAACGGCTCGAAAAGTAGACAACTCGCGATGAGTTAATGCATTGATACGCCGATTGTGTATGGTGATATGTCCGGAATCGGGAACCAACTGTTTGCTTATTAGTTTCAATAATGTGGACTTCCCCGCTCCGTTGGGGCCGATGATGGCGAGTATCTGGGAACGCTCAGCAGTAAAACTGACATCCTTAATAAGTGACCGCCTAGCAATGCTATAGTTTATATCCTGTGCGTGTATCATATTATTTTCCTTTCGCCTTTGTGATTGAGAATGATAACGATAAACATTGGTACCCCCATAAATGCAGTTAATACCCCAAGCGGTAGTTCGGCTGGTATTACAATAATACGTGCTACTAAATCAGCGAGTACCAAAAGTCCAGCTCCGAGCAGACCTGACGCAGGAAGTAAGAATTTGTGATCGGCGGAAACTGTGATTCGAAGAAGATGAGGAACGAGTAACGCCAGAAAGCCTATCACTCCAGCCATGGCTACCGAGGCACCCACTCCTAGCGCCGCTAGAATGATAACAATCTTGTTTACCCGGCGAATATTAATTCCCAAATGTTCCGCTTGGGACTCTCCAAGGGCGAGGGCATTAAGTGCTTTTCCGAGAGGGAGGAGCCCCAGGGTGGTAGTCAGCGAAAAAGGTACGAGTACGAGCACCGTTTTCCAGTTAGCGCCGCCTAAACTACCTAAAGACCAAAATGTTATATTTCGTAACTGTTCATCTGTTGCTACGTATGTAAGCAGTCCTGTAAAAGCTATCGCTAATGCATTAATTGCTATTCCTAGAAGTAATAATGAAGAGATATCGACCTTTCCGTTTTTTACAGCAAAGCGATACAGAAGCCAAGTAGTCAAAAATGCTCCTGTGAAAGAGGCTATCGACAGTGCATAATATCCAAAAAGCAATGTTAAGGAATGAAATATTGTACCGCCAAGTACAATAAACATTACGGCAAACAAGGATGCTCCCGCTGACACACCTATTAATCCAGGTTCTGCCAAAGGATTTCGGAACATCCCCTGTACCGCACAGCCAGCCATACTTAGGGTTGCGCCAATCAGTGCTCCTAGAATAACCCGCGGGGCTCTAATAGCAGTTAAAACCGCTTTCTGTTGCTCTGGAAGCTCACCTAAGTCTATGTCGAACAGCTGCGTTACGAGTATGCTTAGTAGGTTTTTTATCGGAATTTCAATGGCGCCTACACATATGGACAATATGCAGGAAATCAAAAGGAAAACCAATAATACTGAAACAATTAGTCCTTTGTTCTTTAATATCATTAATTAATTTTCGAGTGTAGTTCTTCAATTGCTTGTGGTAACCTAGGGCTAAATCCCGAAAGGAGCTGTCCGTCCATTGCAATGATACGTCTGTTCTTTCCGGCATTCGTTTCCGTCACCCCTTGTACTTGCAAAAGCCCCTGTTCCTCGCCTAGGCTGCTAAGACCAGAAGAGAAAAATAAGAGAACATCAGGATTGTATGCAACTAGGGCCTCAGGAGTTAGTGGTTTATATTCATCAAAATCCTTAGCGGCATTTTCCGCTCCTGCGAGTTCGATGACCTTATCTACTTGTGTACCTTTACCACCGACCATCATTGTTCCCGCGCCCCGGGCATAAATGAACAGCACTCTTGGTTTCTTCGTTGTTTTATCGAACGCTTGAACTGCCAACATCTGTTTGTTGAATTCTTTAAGGATCGAATCTCCTTTTACCGTCTGGTGAAGCGTGTCAGCAATATTACGAATAAGATTTTTGGCGCCGTCGACAGTATATTCTTGATCGAAAAGTATCAGGCGTACGCCGGCCTGCTTAAATTGTTCTACGGTTTCCTGATTGACATCTTGTTTTGTTCCAACGATTAAGTTAGGTCTTAAAGCAAGCACGCCTTCTACTGGTATTTTTTTACTGTGTCCAACTTTAGGTTTTTTTTCAAGTTCTGAGGGATAGTTTGATGCCACGTCTGTACCAACAATCTGCTCCTGTAATCCCAGTGCACTTACGATTTCGGAGACAGTTCCGTTTAACGAAACGATTCGTAAGGAATCATTGCCATCATATTCCACTTTATTTTGATCTGCTTTATTTTGGCAGGAAATAAGGAGACAAGCAGTGCATAGACCCCAAAAAATTTTATTGATAGATGCCATAACTATTTATTTTTAACTAATTGATATTCAATTTCCGGATACCCGCGTTTTCCACTATCTTCAACTCCCATTACTAAGAATTTCAATTTGTATACATTACCTGCTTGGTCTTTGATTACGTAAAACCTGTCTTTTAATACCCCGACGCCATTTGTCGTTACCCGCCAATGTGAGCCGATCGTATTACGAGATGCAGAGAAATTTACACTGCTAACATTTGATTCATCAAATTCCTCATAACTGGGTTGACCGTTCGAAGCGCCTTCTTTGTTTTGGAAAATCACTTCAGCTGCAGAAACACCTGCTAGATGGTTGATGAAGACCAGATCGCTATAGTAATATGGAATAGCCCCGGTTCCCATTGTTGTATAATACATACTCTTGTTCCACACTAGGTCCCATTCCGTTTTTTTGGGTTCTACTTTCACTTTTCCATTAGCAAAAGAAATAAAATTAAAGTTATAGTCGCCTTCTTTAGTCACTTGTAACGTTTGTATTTCGTTATTGCTAAGAAGCGCATATTGTAACTCGTAGGTGCCGTCTGTGGACCTATTGATCTTTACTTTCCATATGTTTGCCAAATCAACTTCTGTACCATGAGCTGTATTTAGAATGTATACCTTATTCTTATCCTCATCTGCACTAATTTGTCCAAATACGGTTTTATCTAAACGAGCTAATGAGTCATCATAGTTTGCTAGTTTGTCTGGCGTGTATCCGTAACTGAGTTTGCTAATGTCGACATTTGAACTATTCACGGCGGCAAGATCGGTTGAGGATGTTGCCATCGCGGCGACAGCATTTTGATTATTTAATATAACGCGAAAATCATCTCCCGAATAGAATCCTAGCGTCCAGGAATCACGTTTTACAGAACTTTGAATGTCGGCGCTAAGATCAATATAAACTGCATTCGCAGCGTCGCTTTCGCCTTCACCACCCTCTAAGGTCATGTTGTTACCCTGTGAAGGGGGGATAACTGGCGTGGGGCTCTCCTCGCGGCTACAGGCACTAAGAAGGATCATCGCTAAAAAAGTAAGCTGTTTTATTTTTGATAAATTTTTCATGGATGGATATTATTTAATTTGATAAAGTATTCCTAAAAATGCGGATCTGCCATAGCTGATCGGGATAGACGAGTTGTTTACTTCGTGTGCTCCTGTACCTTCTGAAGCGGTGTTCCAAACATTCATTGTATTGGTTAAGTTTCGTACGCCAGCTTGTAGGACAAGGGAACCAAACAGTTCTTTTCCAATTGATATGTCTAGCTGGTTGTATGCTTGTTGATGCGCTTGATTAATTTCCATTCGATCGCCGGATCCAGAAACCCTGTAACTAGGACGTTCTCCATATAGCTTATAAAAGACGTTTATATTAGCGCCCCATTGCGGAAAATCTCGGGAAACCATTGCGTTTATTTCCGGCGTCCAGAAAAACTTGCCGAGGCTTTTATTTTCGATATACATATCGTTGTATCGGCCGGTGTAGCTGAAACCTAAATCAAGGTTCCAATTGTAATAATGAAAACTATTTTCCCAGGTACCACCTGTTGTTTTGAATTTGCCAACATTAATGTAGGTACTGACGTTCGAGTCTTCGGTAAGAAGGCCAGTGGTAATAAGATTATTGAATTGATTGAAGAAAGCTCCTATGCTACTCCTGAAGAAAGAATTTTCCGACCATTTCGTGTTATAGCTAAGCGAAGTATTGTAATTGTTGTTGTATTCTGCTTTTAGATCTTTGTTCCCTTCAATAGCATGGTTGCTATCGTGAAATGTAAAATAGAGCTCTCGCAGAGCGGGAGCACGGAATCCACGCGCATACCCCATTCGAAGGTCCCACTGCTGGCCTAAAACAAATTTGGCATTGATGGAAGGTATAGCGGGGGGCGCGTCGTAGGTAGAATTATAAATGAAACGAACGCCCGGGCGAATCATTAACCAAACGAAAGGTTGGTATTCGGTAGCTAAGAATCCTGCCATATTATAAACGCGAGCCCCGACGTCTATTCGCGCACCGGACCCTTTGTCTTGATCGAGCTCTACGCCGGTTAAGACACTTAGACTTTTGTTAAAACGATATATGCCATTTACACGGACAAATACTTGATTGAATCTCGATAAATCTTGCTCTCCTTGATTGGTGGTTAGCTGATGGCCTTGCGTCTGTAAATCGAATAATTGTGTCTTGGTTCTTCTCTGGTAGTGCTGGTATGCCAAGGAGGTACTAAGATGGAATTGATCGCTAATCTTCAACTGAGATTGCAGCGTTTGCGTTAAACGGTCTGTAATGTAGTTCTTGTCGATATACTTATAATTAGCTTCGATAGCTCCAGGAGTGTAAATATTCTCGTTAGCATAACTGATCGTGTAGTTTGTTTGAAAATCTTCGCCGTTGTATCCAACGCGCCCGGTTGTATGCCATTGATCTTTAGGTTGCCACTCAAGCGTGCGACCAGTATTTTTTCCCTGGTATCCTCCAAAGTCATTCTTGGAGCCTGACCAGTCGAATTTCCATTTATTGAATTTATAGTTCACACCAACGTGTGCGTTATGCCTACCTTCCTTTCTTATAAGATTATACTCAGAGCTTACTGTCTCTTCCAAAATTCGAGCAGTTAATCCCCATTTATTTTTATTTAGGCTGGCCTGGTTGGTAATGATGTTAACTACCCCCGCTAATGCATCTGTTCCATACATCACAGATATTGGGCCTTCCACTATTTCTATGCGCTCGATGATATTTACATCTATTTGTGAAAGGCTTTGTTTAGTGCTCCCGCGATCGATTAAAGGAACCCCATCTAGTAGTATTTTTACATTTTGTCCGCTAACGCCCATAATCTGGATATCGGATTCGCCAAGGGTTAGATCATTATTGAAACGAATTCCGAGTTGGGTGTTCAACAAAGTCGACATGTCGGCTGTCCCTCGTCGCAAGATTGTTTTTTTATCGATCGATCGTATTTTATAGATGGAGTTTCTTAGCGATGTCGGTTTAAATTGACCGGTTATAACGACTTCTTCGATGTCAATTTGTCGGTTAACAGTATCATTGTTCTGCGCGTTGGCAAAAAAGGGAACCATAGAGATCAAAAATAGAGCATATATCGAATACATTATTTAGAATTGTTTTAAATAGTGTGACAAACCTAAAGTTTAATTAGATTAATTCCAAATAATAAAGGGCATAAGTTTTTAAAAAAGGAATTATGTCCACGGTTAATAAGCTGATTGAGTTTATTTATGTGAAAAATGGTCGCTCTTCCAATCGTCTTTTATAACTAGCGTTAGGGTTCCGTGACTTTTTTAGGAAGATAGAATAGGAGTGGACCTTTTAAAGACAGTTTTATTTTCTGTTATCTTTTTGTCCACTCTCCGTCAATGATGTGGAATTACGACTCGGTGTTTAGACAGCTTGGATTTTTATACTTTGATAAATACAAGTGTATATTTTTAGCATTGGGAAGGCGCACATATTCCTGTTTTTCGAGCTATGATCTGTTATTTAAATTTTTCGTTGTTCGTAAATATATCTTTCCAATGTTGTAGGAAGTTTTATTGTGTCATTTGGGTACTCGGGAATAACCTTATTGGCGATCACAGCCCGTGTCATATCCGAAAGATTGCTTGCCGTGTTCTCTGTAAAGCCGGCAGACATGAGGCTTTCTTTCCATTTGTCTTGTGGTATAGATTGAACGATCACATCTTTATTGAACAATCTGGATAGAGCGTTTGCAACGTCAACCGAACTATACTTTTGTTGTCCAGTTAGTTCATAAATTCTTTTCTTTTCCGATGAGGGGCTGGTCATTATTTTCGCAATAAAATTGGCTAAGTCAACAGGCGAGTTCATTTCAATTTTCAAATCTTCTGGAAAAAAAGTCGGCAAAACACCGTGTTGTTCAACAGTATTCAAATAATTTAACCAATTACTAAAAAAATAGGATGGTCTTATATATATTTTTTCGAGGTTCAAATTGTCTAACGACTGCTCTAAAATCCTCGACATTAAAATATTCCCGGTATTATTGTTAATTTGTGAACCAATACAAGATAAAGCAACAACCCTTTTTATTCCTGTTGCTTGAATGGCCCTTTTGTAATTTTCGACTATTCGCTTGGTATCTTTAATTATATCTGTCGATGTCGGGTTTTCGGGTGTCAAAACGAAAGCAGTTGTGCCCCCTTTAAATGCCCTTTCGACTTCTTTAACATTAAGCAAGTCTACTTTTCGGGCTTCAATTGTTTTATCAGAAAGTTTTTCGGGATTTCTTACTATTGCCCTTACAGGGAAGCCGTTTGCTTTTAATTCATTGATAAGGTGTGAACCTATCTGTCCCGTTGCTCCTACAATTATATTCATACAGTATGTCTTAGTTAATGAGATAGCAAAGTTAAGGTGAGGTCATGACACCAGTATGTCAGGGGTATTGAAAAGGTCAATAATATTGTTTAAAGTACTCTTGTAAGGTCAATTTGTGCGGTTCAAACTTTTCACTGAGAATGTCTAAGTTTTTAATTCGGTCGAGGCGGAAAAATCTAAAGCCATCGGATCGACGACACCAAGCTAATAAAAGCCAATTATTGTCTTGTGTTCCTAATATAGCAAATGGTTCAATGGCTCTGTTTGTAGTTTTATTGGCCTCGTTGGTATAAATTATTGTTGTCAAACGAAAGTTTGTCAACGCAAATTCTAAAATAGACAAATTACTGCTTGTTCTCGCACTGCTTTTGTGCTGCTTAATTTGTACTCTTTTAGCAAGTAAATTAGCATTGTCCTGTATGTCCGGTTTTAATATAGATTTTATTTTGGTAATTGCCTCTGAGTAGGCGTTGACAAGGGATAAATCTTTGTTTTTTAAAATTAACTGTTCCGCCGTAATCAAAGCGTTGGCTTCAGCTTCGGTAAATGTAACAGGTGGAAGCCGATAATGTTCCATTAGCGTGTAACCTTTGCCGTCTTCGGTTATAATGGGAATCCCGGCCTGTTCCAATGCCCTGATATCTCGGTAGATTGTTCGTACGCTTACATTGAACTTATTGGCGAGGCGTGGAGCAGTTGAAAGTCGTTGTGTCTGTAATTGAATTATAATTGCGGTCAATCGCGAAATTCTCGTGGTGTCATGGCTCATTGTACTTCTTATTATTATTTGAATTTAAGACCGTAATCCGTCAGCGAGAGTTGGATGTCATCGTTGTATAGGCGTGTTGAGATTTACTTTCTCTTAGCATTAATTATGTGGGCTAAATGATGCTCGCAATGCCAAGCATAAATTCCGATATTTACTCTTAATGAAACTTTTTCATTATTTTCTGGGTGTAAAAATTCTTTGTCTAATTCCATTTCGGTTAAGTTCTCGATTAGTTTTACCCAACGTTCGTGTAAACCTGCTAAGATCTTCAATGAACTGTCTATGGGATAGTTTTTAGAGTCGGGTAATTCAGCCCATAAGTTTTCAACGTATGGTTTGATTACCGGCGTTTCTTCCGTCAAGGCAAGTTTAAATCTAATTAGACTGTTCATGTGACTATCAGCACAATGATTTACGATTTGTGATATCGTCCAACCGCCTGGCCGATATCGTTTGTTGAGTTCTTTATCGGTTAAGTCGTTTATTTCATTATGAACTTTGTTAGGAAATTCTTCGATGACCTTGATCCACACTCTTATTTGAGTTCTGTCAATTTTTCGTGGTTTTTTAAATTTTCCTACAGGGTATTTTGATTTTTCTATTTCTTTGTCCATGCTTATTTGGTTAAAACAATTGTGAAAGCTAGTTGCTAAAATACAAAAAAGCTAAAGTAGGTAGCACCGCATTATTTTTATCTTTCGGTTTAGACAGTTCTTAGATATAATTATTATGAAAAAAGCAATATATATAATAACTGGTGTAATGGCAGCTGGTAAATCTACAATTGCGGAAGCCTTTGCATTGCGCCTAGAGAAAAGTGTGCATCTTCGGGGTGACGTTTTTCGAAAGATGATTGTACGGGGAAGAGAGGATATGAGCGATAGTCCTAGCAAAGAAGCTCTTCGTCAGCTCGATATGAGGCACTGTCTTACCGCTAGTGCAGCGATTGATTATTATAATAATGGATTTACGGTTGTGGTTCAAGATAACTTCCTTGGGGATAAACTCTCAGACTTTTCAGACCTTTTGAACCCGTATCCGACCTACATTGTGGTTTTGAACCCAACTTTACAAACTATAGAACAGCGAGAATACAATAGACAAAAAAAAGGATATACTGGCTTCAGTGTTGAAAGCTTACACGATGGTTTTTTGAGAGAAACACCAAGAATTGGACTTTGGCTAGATACTTCGGAGATGACGATAGAACGAGTAGTAAAGGAAATTGAAAATAGAGTGGAGAAAGAAGGTTTAATACGTTAGAACCGGCAAGTGACTTAGCGAACGGCGCTTAATGGAGATCTTGTTTAATACATTGGATTAAGAAGTGAGGTGACTTTAGATAAACCATTGTGTTTTTCATCGATAAAAAAGAAGGGTTCAGTAATCAACAAGTTTCATCTTGTTCACATAGAGGAGGATTTGATGTAACTCTATGGCGAAAAATATAAAAACCCGACTACTGTCGGGTTTATTAAAATATGGCGGAGAGTGAGGGATTCGAACCCCCGGACCTGTTACAGTCAACAGTTTTCAAGACTGCCGCATTCGACCACTCTGCCAACTCTCCGCGACAAAAGTACGAATTTTCTCATTTCTTCAAAATTTTATTTTACTTTTCTCTGAGACGAAATACAGTTCTGATTTTATGGTGTTGAATACTAGAGCGATTCAAGAATATAAGGATGCTATTTTTTTATTCTTTAAGAGAAGAACGGGGTAGCGCAGAAAGAACTATGGATTTTTTATACCGTTCGGGGAATTATATCGATGGAGTAATTTATCTAAAGAATCTACATTTTGTTTAACCGACGTGCGAAATTGGAGGATATTTAAATCTAGAATCGCGACATCATAAAAATATGTGGTTGTACTGCAAACAGTTATTCTCATAGCTGGAAAAAAACAGTTTTTTATTTTGCATAGTTGTGGTAAATACCTACTTTTGTAGCACTGAAATGATGCGCCAATAGCTCAGTTGGATAGAGCAACGGTTTTCTAAACCGTCGGTCAGGGGTTCGAATCCCTTTTGGCGTACTAAAAGCCCTCTTACGATGACGTGAGAGGGCTTTTTAGTTTGAAAAACCAATCTAAATTATAAAGCGAATTTTTGAGTATGCTTAAAACTAACTAGACCGGAATTGATATTTTAATGGATTCTACCCAGATTGTGTAGGGACGACGGAAATATTATTTCGTGTCGATTGCTTTAAATAATCGTGCGTATTGTGTCGTCATCTTCAGCCAGCTGTAATTCTTGAGTGTGTAATCACGAAAACGTCTTTGGTTGTGTGATAAGGTACTGTCGTCGTTTAGAATTTCTTCGATTTCCTGTTTCCATGCGCTTGGGCTTGCAGAGGATACAAGTCTTCCGTTTTTCTCGGAAATAATTGCATCTGTGATTCCCTCGATAGGCGAGGCAAGCACGAGTGATCCCGAAAGACTCGCTTCAAGACAGACCAAACCAAAACCTTCCATATCGCCCTCCACACGGATATTTGGCATTAGAAAAATATCGCTATAGCTTAAGAGTACCTTTAGATCTTCTTGTGGTAGTTTACCCAAGTGTTTTGCTCGAGATTTGATGTCGGGGGATTCAAGCAGGAAGCGTAACGCTTGCTGATCCGATGGATACCCCATAAATAACATGTATAGGTTGCGCAGCGAAGAAGGAAGAAAGCGGAGCATTCGCTCAGTTTTCGTAGTCTCGGTCTGAAAAGGGCCTACTAAGACAACGAGAATGTTGTCCGACAACATCGGGAGTACTTCGGATATAAACCATGAAAAACCTTTGCGTTTTACTGGACGACCCAGCATTAGTAGAATTTTTTTTTCGTTTGGGATGTTATATTTATTTTTCACAAGTACCCATTGATCCTCACTATGTTCTACATATAGACTATGATCAATACCATTATTAATAACTGATATTTTATCTTGATGTACCTTTCTTTCTTTGAGAGCTTGTGCGGTTGCGTTACTAACCGCGATAATATGATCAAACCGATTGAATTTTGGGATAATCATGCGTTGATAAATCCATAGTGGAAAAACAACATCCAAGCCATGGACGGTTACTACCCTTTTGACATGACTATAGCCCGAATGCAACAGACTTAAAGTCGCGATGAGACCATCGTTAAAATGGATAATACTGATAGCAGGATGAGTGTGAATCATTTGTAAGATTCTATTATTCAGTTTTCGAAAGAACTGAAAGTAACTTTCCTCACCGGTATATACGATTTTGTAAACTTTCGCATGTTGAGCCATTCCGCTGATAAGCTCATAACTTTGTTTTTCCATTCCGCCAACTGACGGTGGGTATTTGTGACTAACAAATAGAACTTCCATCTGTAAAAGCGGTATTTTTTACGGTTTTTGGGAGTATTAAATATAATAGTGCGCTGCCGGCAATCCAAACTAACTGTCTGGCCCTACGTAGTATTGAGACGGTGAGCCAAAGGGATCCTGTGCCAATTCCAACGGCCAGAAGTACTAGCTGGTTGGCCAGCTCCTCGATTCCTAATTGTCCCGGGATAAAACCTACTGCGCTTTTGATGATGACTACACCCATGTCCATAAGTATGCCCTGCATTATTGTAACATCGTAGCCAGTTAAATAAAGAATAAGATAAAACTCAAAACTACCGACTATCCAGTGTAGCAAGAAAAATAGAAAGGAAAGCCAAAATTCACGATTTCTATGTTGATAAAAACATTGACATTGCCCAAGAAGTTCGAAAGTTTTCCCTTGTAACTTCTTGAAGAAATTAACGTTCTGGGAAGATGTTTTTCTCTTTCGGATTACTTTTTTGTTTAATAGTAATAATGTTAATATTCCGATTGATACTAGACTCACTATTAATAAGATTAAGGATATGTCTAACCATTGTGGTAAGTGTTGATGTCGGCTGAACAATAACCAAGATGCGGCGAAAGTCAATAAGACGAACTGAGAGATTATGGCCGTCAAGCGGGACACCGCAACTGACTCGGAGGCTGTACTGGCTGGGATATCATAAGATGAAAGGAGCGTGGCTTTCAGTAGATCGCCTCCCACAATGCTAGAAGGGTTGTATAGGCCGACCGTTTCACCAATTTGTCGTATAGCAAATAACCGATGTATTTTTATTTGACTACGTTGATCTCCTAAACATATCCACCAACCTAAGGTTCCCAGTAAATAGGCAATAAAAGTGCTGAAGATTAAAGTTAAAAAATTAAAACCTATTGCTGAAAGTTCTAGACGAACCAGATGAAAATCGGTGAGACCGATAAAAATTGAGATTGGTACTACGATTCCCAGTAACAGGGCCAGTTTCAGCCAATGAGATTTAGTCGGTTTTAACACGCTGTCCAGATTAAATCTCTGTTCGTTTGTTCGGACATATTTTGAATATCTTGAAAATACTTATCAACTAGTTTTTCCCAGTCCAAAGATTGAGCTTGATGAAGAGATGCACTCCGAATTACCCGATGGAGGTCGGGGTCATTTAGAAGAAGTTTGATATGAATCGTGTAATCCTCAGGATTGTTTGGGCTACATTTATAACCTGTGTGACGATGATTGATTAGATCTGCACTACCACCACCATCTGCAATTACACAAGGTAATCCAGAGGCCATTGCTTCCACGACTACATTTCCATATGTTTCCGAGGTAGAAGTGAACACAAATACATCGGAAGATGCGTATAGGACTGCCAGTTCCTGATGATCAAGCCTCCCTAAAAAAACTGCGTGTGGCATTAATCGCTCTAGCTCCGCTCTAGCGGGACCGTCACCCGCGATGATAAAGTTGTGTTCGACACCTTGTTCACGGAGGCGAGTATAGATTGCGATAAGGGTTTGTAGGTTTTTCTCCCAAACGAGCCGACTAGCAAAAAGTACAGATGGTTTTTTATTCCCCGTTCGTTGTTGAATATAGGTTTTGTCTCGTTTATCAGGGTTGAAAAGATTGAGATTTATCCCTCTTTGCCATAGCTTGAGCTTGTCGTCATTTACTCCAAAATTTCTCAACTGCCGGATCATACTATGAGAGGGAACATAAACTTGATCGCACGTGTTGTAAAACTTGGATAATGTGCTGCGCATCCACCGCTGAATAGGATTTATCAATGCCGGAAATCGTCTGAAATAATAAGGAATATAGGAGATGAAGTTTGTATGATAAATGGAAATTACTGGGATATTGTGTCGTTGTGCATATCGCAGTGCGAAAAAGCCGAGTAGGGAAGGTGTGGAGATATGAATAACGTCGGGTTGAAATTCGCTTAGAGCCGCATAAAGTTGTTCTTTGCTTAATGCGGGCATACTTATGCTGTAGTCTTTATTCAAAACTGAGTTCAGCGTTGGTATGCGGATCGCTTTGTGGTCTTTTAGTGTGGTTGGTCCCTTCCCGTGTATAAACAAATAACTAAATTTAGTAGGGTCGATTCTGTTGATAATCTGAAACATGGTTCTTGAAGCACCATCAAAGTCCTCAATGAGTATTTCTGCGAAGAATGCGACTTTTGTCATAAATTGTTGTTTTGTGTTATTTATGCTAAAATAGGAAAGTGGTGTTTTGCTCAGGTAATCAGTTCGTTAATGTTTTATTAAATTTTAGTCTGAGGTTTACATTGATCGTATAAATCTGATACAGAAGATTAATTTATAGTTTATATTGAAGTCATATTAGCCTGTTAGATTTGAGTAATAAAAACCAAGAATCGATGCATGCACAAATTATCTGGAAAAGACCAAGGAAATGGATTGCTCCCTTAGCTATTTTCGGCGTGATTATTTTTTACGGATATTCAATAAAAACGAGTCATTCGGCAGGTGTTATTCCCGTTTTCAATCAGACGCTTGGGTATGAGCCTGCAGCGGTTTCTTCAGGAGAACTATCTTTGTTAACCTATAACGTAGCAGGACTCCCCGAAATCATTTCTGCTGCTGAAAGCCCTCGTGCGGCAAGTATGAAAGTGATTTCCGAACGAATCAATTCATTTGATATTGTAAACGTACAAGAGGATTTTTATTACCACAGAGAGCTCTATAATGGAGGGAATATGCATCGATACAGAACTCGCCAGAAACAAGCTATTCCTTTTGGTGATGGATTAAATATTCTTTCCAAATACCCTGTTTTAGAATCTCAACGTGTGGAATGGACCGATTGTCATGGCGCGGATTGTTATGCGGCGAAAGGATTCTTGTTTACTAGGATCGAAATTGCTAGGGGAATGACCGTTGACGTCTACAACTTACACGCCACGGCATCCGATATTGAGCCAGCCGTTAAAGCTAGAGAAAAGAATCTGTTGCAGTTAAAACAATTCATTGAGCAACATTCAGGCAATCGCGCGTTATTGGTCATGGGTGACTTTAATGCACATTACGCTGCAGGTTGGGATGATCTTGCTAGATTT
Source organism: Sphingobacterium shayense (assembly GCF_013179575.1). Classification (GTDB taxonomy): domain Bacteria; phylum Bacteroidota; class Bacteroidia; order Sphingobacteriales; family Sphingobacteriaceae; genus Sphingobacterium; species Sphingobacterium shayense. The sequence continues at coordinate 34,983 of NZ_JABMCQ010000019.1, forward strand.
TATCAGCCCCTAGAATTACAGGATGCATGGGTTTTGCTACAAAACAATGGCACTGTTCCTAACGTGATCAATGAATTTGTTGCAACAGATAAGTTACGACTAACAGATTCTTGTGAGAGTATTGACAAAATATATTTTCGCAATAGTTCCAGTATAGAATTTACTCCGCGCTCGTATAAAGTTGAAAACCGACAGTTTCAAAATGGACAAGGTCAGGCCCTTTCTGATCATTGCGCCGTTTCTTTAAACCTAGCTTGGCGAAAAAGACAGCTGTCAGAAAATCTTAACACGGATCTCCCTTAACCAAGGTAGTTACGTTTTTCTTCAAAAATATAGATTGATTAGCTTCTGTATTTTTGAGTGTTAAGAGTGTTTAACAAAACTAAGACTTAAGTCTCCCCGGCTAAAGTCTTTTTTTTATTTGCAATATTGTTGCGTTTGATCTATCTTTGAGCCAATATATGATAGGGAAGTTTTTGCGGCAAACACTTGTAATGATAACTTTAGTTAGCTTAACGCTAACTAGTGCGTTGCAATTTACCCATGATTTGCAGCACGAAAAGGTGCATCATTGCCAAGATGGATCTTCAGATTCCCCAGACCACCATGCCGATTTGTGCGCGCTTTGTTGGTTTGTGACTCACCAAGTAAGCAGTGAATTCACGACTGTTACCTACTTGCCAGAAGCCTGCGAGCAAATTTTGTATACGTTAAGCAATAATAGCGTACAGGGTGGATTAGCAGATATCCTTTCATTAATGTGTAATGGAAGAGCCCCCCCTTCGTCCTCTATTTTTTTAGGGTAAATCAACAAATTATATTTATTTAGTTCAAGGTAGATGCGAAAATGGCGTATCATGCTCGTTTGCATGCTTCTTTGTTCGGGAGGTTTTCTGAAAGGGCAGCAACAGTGTGTTTTAAAAATTATAGGGAAGGTTTTTTCTGCGAGTGGAAGTCCGCTTCAGGGGGTTATAATATCGCAACAGGGGCATAAACAAACGATGTCCGATGAGCAGGGTGTTTTTCGACTTTCTTCTATTTGTGCAGGTGACTTAGCGCTTCAGTTTAGGCACATTGGTTACACCCCAGTAAGTTTTAGTTATCATATTTCTAGTGATACAACGTTGCACGTTACTTTGGATGTAGATGCTATACATCTTAAAGATGTGCAAATTATGGGAGTAGGATCTGGATCTTTGTCTTTGAGCACCCACCGACTGTCTAATCAGCAAAAGCAAGAAAGTAAAGGCGAGAACCTCGCCGCCTCGTTAAGCCGTATCGCGGGTGTTTCGATGCTGACGAATGGAGCTAATATAGCGAAACCCGTTATTAACGGGATGCACAGTAATAGAATTCTGATTTTGAATAATGGTATCCGGCAGGAGGGGCAGCAATGGGGTGCGGAGCATGCCCCAGAGATTGACCCTTTTCTCGCAGACCGCCTAGAGGTCGTTAAGGGTGCTCAGGGGGTTCGTTACGGTGCCGATGCGCTCGGAGGTGTAGTCGTTGTTTCGGCGCCGGATATTAACACTGACCCAGGACTGCATGGAAAGCTCGATCTTGCTGGACAGTCAAATGGTCGAGGCGGAGCTTTGCATGGCAGGCTTGAGGGATCCGTCAATCAGATACCAGGACTGGCTTGGCGTGTACAGGCGACGGGAAAGAAACTTGGGAACTATAAAACGGCCGATTACTACCTGGGTAACACAGGGGTGCAGGAACTTAACTATGCGGGGACTCTACAGTATAAATGTAATAAAGACGCATTTGAAGCATATTACAGTCATTTCGGATCGGAACTGGGTATTTTTCAAGGTGCGCATATTAGTACAATCGAGGATATTCAAGCGCGAATTGTAAACGGGCGCCCGTTTGAATCTTATGACTTTAGCTATGCTATTGGAGCTCCAAAACAGGCCGTGAGTCATGATTTAGGAAAGCTTAGTTGGAAAAGAACACTCGATAAAGGGAGATCTTTGGCCGTAGAGTATGGGATTCAGCGTAACCATCGAAAGGAATTCGATATGCGTAGAGTAGAGTCGGATGATCTACCAATGGCAGATATGGTGTTGACAACGCAGAGTCTTGATCTTATTCTTAGGGGTGAAAATAGTTCAGTAGGTGTGCAGGGGGCCGTACAAATTAACAACAACACACCAGGAACTGGTACGACACCGATTATACCCAATTATGATAGCTATGCTGTAGGGGTTTTCGGTATCCATCAGTTTCATATAGGTCGTTTGCACGCCGAAGTGGGGGCGCGCTACGATTACAAACACTTGGATGTTGCCGGCTATCGTTATCAATATAATGCTGATAGTTCCGGCGATCTGACACAGTATCTGTTAACAGATTCACGTAAATTTCATAATGCATCTGGATCTTTAGGTATACTTTATCATTTGAGCGAGCAATTAAACTGGAAAAGCAATCTAGGCTTAGCTTGGCGAGCCCCTTCGGTGAACGAGCTTTATAGTGATGGTCTGCATCACGGGAGCGCAAGTTATGAAGTGGGAGATAAGAATTTAAAAAGCGAGAAGGGGTTAAAATGGTTAAATACATTTTTGTGGCAATCAGAAAACTTACAAGCAACACTCGATATTTATGGACAGTTTCTGACTGATTACATTTATGCGCAGCCTCATCCAGATTCTGTTCGCCAGACTATACGAGGGACCTTTCCGTTATTTTCTTATCAACAACACGATGCTTTCTTTTACGGCGCCGACCTCAAATTGAGTTACCAAATTAATCCGATATTCGCTTATGACTTTTCGGCCTCTATCGTGCGTGCAAAAAATACGGAGCTTGATAGTTATTTACCCTATATCCCTGCGGACCGCCTATGGCACGGATTTCGATGGCAGTACGCGGGTACGCAGGAGCGAGATTCTTATCTTAGATTGTCGCATCGGTTTGTAGCTAGACAGACACGCTATGAACCAGAGACAGATTATGCAGCTCCCCCGGCTAACTACCATCTGTTTGATCTAGTTGCTAGTAAGCAGTTTTCGATTAGTCAACAACAATCTTTAAACTTGATTGTGTCGGCGGAAAATTTGATGAACGTAAGCTATAAAGATTATATGGACCGTTTTCGGTACTTCGCCCATCAAATGGGCAGAAATATTAATGTAAAAATTTCTTATCAATTTTAAAATGTATAATGTAATGAAAAAGTTTATTTTAGGTTTACTTACTTGTAGTATAATATTAACTACTGTCTCATGCTCGAAAGATGATCCTATAGCTGAGGTTGATCAAGAAGAAGTCAGCGGAGCTACATTGGTATTTACCGAAGTAGCCGCTAAAACTGAGGGAGGACAGACTACTTATGAAGACATTGAGAATCCTGAAATCATTGAGATCGCGTTCGATGGTGTGAATTTTTTGCCTCCGGTAGGAGCCCATTACCATCTAGACGTGGGGGCGAGCTATAGAGTAAGTTTACTGGCGAAGGATTTTGCTGGTCGTGAGACTCAGCAGACCTTTGTGTCTCGCGCGGAGCAGCATCAAGCGTTTATTCTCGGAGCACCAACGGGTGCGTTAAATTATCAATACGCGGATGTTGACCCACAGGGAAATAACGTTAACGTCGGTGTGACGGGTTACCTTACAGTTGTTGAACATTCTGATACGTTCACTTTACGTTATGTGATGCGCCATTTGAATACAGGAATAAAAAGTAGTATTACGGCCGAGGATTGGAATAATGAAGATTTTACTAAATTTACAGGAGATAATGATCTTGACCTTAAATTCGAGGTACACCTTACTGAGCATGACGAGGGGCATTAAACAGTAGGTTTCAGCATGTTAAAATAGCGTTTGTTTGGTGCTTTGCTGCGCGACAATATTATTTTCTAATTAGCGTACGAAGTAAAGTAAAAAGTGTTATTTTTGCAGCCGAGGTCTTCGTAGTTCAATGGATAGAATTTCAGATTCCGGTTCTGAAGATGTGGGTTCGACCCCCGCCGAGGACACTAAATGAGGTTTCAGCATTGCTGAAACCTCATAATATAGCTTTAAAGCCACTTGACACGGGGTTTTTAGATAGCACGGCAGATAGTTTTTGTAGACATTTTGTAGACATTAAAT
>NZ_JABMCQ010000190.1 GCF_013179575.1 Sphingobacterium shayense
TACCTGAAACAAAAGATATCATCATTATGCTCTCATTAGCATTAGGTGGTACAGGTTTAGCTTCTTTTTTAGCAATCCCTATTTCAGAGTACATGCAAGCTCATTTCCCACAGCTGGAAACCTTTTCGTTAACGAATACCTATTTTTGGATCATTCTTGTCGCTACAATAATCGGAATTTCACTATCCTTTACTCCGGCTCGAAAGTTGGAACATGCTGGTGCATCAAAATTAGCAACTACTTTACTATATATGCTTATAATAACCATCGGCATGCAAATGGATATTTTGGCGATTCTGGAAAATCCCGGTCTATTTATCGTTGGTGCTATTTGGCTTTCTTTCCACGCGCTTCTTCTACTTATCGTCGGCAAAATTCTAAAAGTACCGTTTTTTTACTACGCAGTGGGTAGCATGTCCAATGTCGGTGGTGTTGCGTCCGCAACCGTCGCAGCAGCAGCGTTCCACCCGTCACTTATATCAGTTGGAGTAATCCTTTCTGTCTTTGGCTATGCTATTGGCACGTACGCGGGCTGGTTGACAGCAATATTAATGCAGCTCGCAGCAGGCGGTTAGGGAAATCAACTTTTGCTACGCAATTATTTTTTGTAAATTCAACTACAATGAAAGATAACAACATCTATTACCAAGGGCAAGTACTCTGGGCTCAATTGGATCCCAACAGACATCTCCGGCACTCGGCTTATGCAGATTTCTGCGCGCAGGCCCGTAGCAATATGTTAAAAGATGCTGGCCTTTCACTGGAAGAATTTGCAAAACGTGGAATTGGACCTATTTTATTTCGCGAGGAACTTGTTTATCACCGAGAAGTTGGCTTAGATGAAACGATCATCGTAAAAGTCGAACTCACGAAACTTAATACTGTCAATTTTAGATTTTCATTCCGTCACGAGATATACAAAGAGAACGGTATTAAAGCAGCTACCGTCAACGTTGACGGAGCGTGGTTAAATCTCCGCGAGAGAAAATTAACCACGATTCCTGAAGATTGGGTGCCTATAATAGAACGGATTCCTAAATCGAATGACTATCTACAAACAGAAACATAAACGCTTACTTAGCGTCTATGTTTCTGTTTTAGCAGGGTGTGCTGTGGGTTACCCTCATCACTGATTACCCATGAATTACTCCATATTATTTACTGTTTAACACCACCTCGTACAGATCTTTACGACGATCCTTCAATATCTTAACTGTTCCGTATTCATGTAAATCGCGTAAAGCATACAAATCAACATCCGCAATTAATACCATTTCTGTATTTGGCGTAGCTTCCGCTTTTATTCCATTATTGGGGAACGCGAAATCCGACGGTGTGAAGACGGCGGATTGGGAATATTGGATATCCATATTATTTACGCGAGGCAAATTTCCAACGCATCCTGCAATCGCGACGTAACACTCGTTTTCAATCGCCCTCGCCTGCGCACAAGCTCTTACCCTCATATAACCGTTTTGTGTGTCGGTCATAAAAGGAACGAACAACATTTGCATACCTTGATCAGCCATGATACGACTGACTTCAGGGAATTCGACGTCGTAACAGATTAACAAGCCGACTTTACCACAATCTGTATCAAAAACGCTTATCTCATTCCCTCCTGTCATCCCGTAATACTTGAACTCATTCGGTGTGATATGGATCTTCTTATGCACATCAACTTTACCTGTTCTATGGCATAAATAGGAAGCATTATATAATTTTTTATATTCTATAATCGGCATAGAACCAGCGATTATATTAACATTATACGATATTGCGAATTCTTGCATTTTAACGATAATATCAGCAGTAAGTTCTGCAAGTTTCTGCATCGCTGCACGTTCAGGAAGATGATTATAAGGACTCATCAACGGCGTATTAAAAAATTCTGGAAATAAAACAAAATCAGCGCCATAATCACTAACCGCATCGACAAAAAATTCCACCTGGTCGTAGAATTCTTCCACGTCTTTAAACGAACGCATCTGCCACTGAACCAGCCCCAGGCGAATCGTCTGTTTTGATGTCGAACTTGATTTAGAATCTGGTTCATAATAGATATTATCCCACATTAGCAGCGTGGCAAATTCATTCGACTCTTTATCTTCTGGTAAGTAATTTTTTAAAATCTTCTGAACGTGAAAATCATTAGAAAGTTGAAAAGTCAACGTCGGATCATAAATTTCTTTACGTTTTACCTTCTCAATATAGGTCCGAGGGGTCATCTTATCGGCATAGTTATGATAATTTGGTATTCTCCCCCCCGCGACGATACCTTTTAAATTCATCTCTTCGCAAAGTTGTTTACGCGCATCGTACAAGCGCCTTCCTAAACGCAAAGCCCGATGATCTGGATGCACAAATACTTCTATCCCATATAAAGTATCCCCCTCATAATCATGTGTAGTAAATTTACCGTCATCGATGATTTCGTAATATTTTTTCTGAAGGTTTGTCTTTTTCGAATCGATAATAAGGGACAGCGCGCAAGCAACCACTCTCCCATTTACTTCAACACACAACTGCCCCTCTGGGAACATTGTAAGCAGATCTTCTATATTTTCCCGTGTCCATATCTCACCAGAATCGCTACCGTAGGCCTTTTCCATGGACCGCTTTAGATCTTTATAATCCTCGTCCGTTAATATTCTAACCTGTATATCCATATTTTTTTTCTTAGCTGTACAACAAATTCCTACTCTATTAGTTTGGTCAATATTATTGCCAATCAATAAAAAAGGAGAACGCTCCGTTCTCCAATTTCTTTCTCTCTAAAGCTTATGCTTCGCCCTTAGGGCCTCCAAAATTCATTGGAATCGGAGGATCGTTCGTTTTAATCGTTCCATTTCCAGCTTCATACCTATTCACGTTGTCTTGAAGCGCTCCTAGTAGCCTTTTAGCATGCTCGGGAGTTAAGATAATTCTGGATTTTACTTTTGCCTTAGGAATACCAGGCATTATACGAATAAAGTCTAACACAAACTCGCTATTTGAGTGCGTAATAATAGCTAAATTACTATATATCCCCTCTGCAATCTCCTCACTAAGTTCAATACTCAATTCACTGTTTTCTTCAGGTTCTGTGTTATCGTTCTTCAAGTCCATAAAATTCACATCCATTTTTGACATTCTGTATTTTCTAACTAATATATCAATTATTATTTTTTATACGGCTATTTCGCAAATGTCCTGAAATCTTGTCCTGATTTAATAGACAAAACAGCCTCATAAATTAAACGTATTACATTATCCACATCATCCTTGTGAATCATCTCTACTGTTGTATGCATATACCTCAGTGGCAAGGAAATCAGTGCCGATGGCACACCTCCGTTCGAGTAAGCAAAAGCATCGGTGTCTGTACCAGTCCACCTAGAAGACGCTTGTCGCTGGAATGGAATATCATTTTTCTCTGCCACATCAACTAATAATCTGTTCAAATTAATTTGGACAGCGGGTGCATACGAAAGGACAGGTCCTTGGCCGCACGCTAAATCGCCTTGGATATTCTTGTTAATCATCGGAGTCTGTGTATCGTGCGTGACGTCTGTGACGATTGCGATATTGGGCTTGATGTAGTCAGCGATCATTTCTGCACCACGCAACCCTATTTCTTCTTGTACAGAATTTACGATATACAACCCGAATGGCAATTTCTTTTTGTTCTCTTTCAATAGACGTGCTACCTCTGCGATCATAAATCCGCCCGCCCGATTATCCAAAGCACGACCGACATAGTAACGATCGTTCAAGATCATAAATTCATCTTCGTAAGTTATAACACATCCCACGTGTATTCCAAGTTCCTCAACTTCCTCTTTAGACGTCGCGCCACAATCTAAAAAGATATTTTTCAAATTCGGTGTGTCTTCTTTTTCACCAGAGCGCGTATGAATAGCCGGCCAACCAAACACCGCTTTCACTAACCCCTTATCCGTGTGGATATTTACTCGTTTAGACGGTGCTATCTGATGATCTGACCCGCCATTACGAATGACATAAATAAGTCCATCTTTAGTAATATAATTCACGAACCATGAAATTTCATCAGCGTGTGCCTCGATAACGACCTTATAAGGTGCTTTGGGATTAATAATTCCTACTGCTGTTCCATAATTATCGATATATGTATCATCAACGTAAGGAGCAAGATAATCTAACCACAAGCGTTGGCCCTGCCATTCAAACCCTGTAGGTGATGGATTGTTAATATATTTCTCAAAAAAATTTAACGATTTATCGGTAACAACCGAAACATGCTTCTTCTCTTCTTTTCCTTTTTTGTTCGCCATGTCTAAATATTTGACAGGCAAAATATAAAAAATTAAAGGTATTTCAAACAATCAATTGATAGGATATTATGGAATAAATGTTTTGCAGTTGGAATTTATTAATGGATAACGCTATATTTACCATTTAATATATAACTATGCATTCAGTCCTAAATGTCTTCCATTGGAATATTGACCCAGTTATTTTTGAGATTGGTTCTTTTGGTTTACGCTACTACGCATTGTGCTTTTTAGCAGCATTCATTGTCTCGTACGTACTTATGTTACGTGTTTTCAATCGCGAAGGCAAATCACAAGAATTACTAGATAAATTAAGTATATATATATTCTTAGGGACACTTATAGGGGCTCGTCTAGGTCACTGCCTATTCTATGAATTTGATTATTATATGGCGCATCCGCTAGAAATGATATTGCCTGTTCGGAATGTTAATAATAGTTTCGAATTCACAGGTTTTCAAGGTTTAGCCAGTCATGGTGGTGCCATTGGTATCCTGATTGCGCTTTGGTTATTCTCGCGAAAAACAAAAACAAATTTTGTTTGGATTGCAGACCGCCTGGTCTTAGTCGTCCCGTTAGCAGGTGCCTTTGTACGACTAGGAAACTTTTTCAATTCTGAAATCATAGGACTCCCAACAAGCTTACCCTGGGCCGTAGTTTTCGAAAAGCACGATCAAATTGCTCGCCATCCTGCACAGCTCTATGAGGCGATTTGCTATGTAATAATATTTTTCATCCTTTGGTCGATATATCAGAAGAATACGAAACCCAAACCAGGCTTGTTATTTGGAGTATTTCTAGTTTTACTCTTCGGAGCACGGTTTGGCCTTGAGTTTTTCAAAGAGAATCAAGAAGCATTTGAAGACGGTATGAAATTCAACATGGGACAGCTTCTTAGTATTCCTTTTGTTGCCATAGGATTTTACTTAATATTTAAAAGGCCGAAGGAGATCTTATCCAAAAAATAATTATTAAACCCACCTTCAAAAGAGGTGGGTTTAATAATTATAAGGATTCAAACTTTTGAAGCCAAAACATTGTTCAACAAAGAAATCCCGTGCGGAAACAAATTAGTAATCCTACCCGTGGGAGACTTCCAGAGCATCTATTTGTAGGACAAAAATTCAGCAACTATAATGAGCAATCATATCCAACAAACCAAACAACCAAGCAGAACTATCGTACTATTCATCCTTGGTTTACTCTCTGCGATTGGTCCTTTTTCAATAGACATGTATCTTCCTGCATTTAAAATTATCGCTACCGATTTCGATACATCAGTTGATTTAGTACAATATTCGTTAACTAGCTTTTTCATAGGAATCGCATTCGGTCAACTCATTTATGGGCCTTTGTTAGATCGATATGGAAGAAAAAAACCACTCTTAGTCGGTCTAGTTATCTATATCATCGCCACTTTCCTATGTATTTTCACACGCGACATCGAAAATCTTATCCTTTTGCGCTTTTTTCAAGCCCTTGGCAGCTGTGCGGGGATGGTCGCAGCGCGAGCAATGATTCAAGATTATTACCAGCCGCGGGAAGCAGCAAGAGTTTTTAGTTTATTGATGCTTGTTATTGCAATTTCTCCAATACTAGCACCAAGTGCAGGCGCTTTCTTGATGAATCATTTTGATTGGCACTATATTTTTATTTCGCTGTTGATGATTGGGGTAATAATTCTTCTAGCTACGTTCTTTAAGCTACCAGAGTCCTATCCCGGCAATAAAGACTTCTCTCTGCGTCCAGCCGCAATCACAAAAAATTTTTGGACGGTATTCACAAATAAAACCTTTTTTAGCTACAGCATGGTCGGGTCTATAGCCTCATCTGGATTGTACGCATATCTAGCGGGATCGTCTTTTGTAATGCAAGAACAGTATGGACTAACACAATCTGAATACGGGCTTGCCTTCGCTTTTGTTGCCTCTGCGATGATCCTCGCTACACAAGTTAACAGAGTGATTTTGAAAAGATGGACCAGCCCGCAAATAAGTCGAATCGCTAATATCTGGCAAGCGCTGGTGGCCTTGACGTTGTTTGCCTTTCTTCTGTGCGATCTATTGACTTTCCCTATTTTACTAATACTGATATTTTTCTATCTAATGGGTCACGGATTTATCTTTCCTAACACGTCGGCGATGGCCCTTTCACCATTTAAATCCCTTGCGGGCAGTGCGTCCGCTTTATTAGGCTGTATACAAATGGCTATCGGCGCTTTAACGTCTGGTTTAGTTAGTTTCTTCCATAACAACACGGCATATCCGATGATTTGTGTGATGGCTGCAGCAGCCGTAGGCTCACTTTTAATCTCCATATTAGCGGCGAAACCTGCTGAGCATACAATAATCTAAAACATACCCTTAACACAACAAAACCTGCTAAATGCAGGTTTTGTTGTGTTATTTAATTTAATTTTTCTACAGGAAACTTTGAAGCCCCAATCGGTAACTACCGAGACCAAAGCCACATATTACTCCAACGCAGTTTTTCGCCAAATAAGAATGGTGTCGAAACGTTTCACGTTTGTGAACATTTGAAATATGGACTTCCACAACTGGGGTTTCAATGGCAGCTATTGCATCGCCAATCGCAACTGAAGTATGCGTATATGCACCGGCATTCAATACAATTCCGTCATAAGAAAAACCAACCTCATGTAACATGTCGATAATGGCTCCTTCATGGTTACTTTGAAAATAAGATAAATCGACATCCTCATATTCCGTCTTCAATTCTTCGAAGTACGACTGAAAATCCCGATCACCATAAACGCTCTTTTCACGAACCCCCAGTAGGTTTAAATTGGGGCCGTTTATTATTAATATCTTTTTCATCGATTCTCGCTAAACTCTAAAGGTAGACAATCTACTAAATATCTCCATAGAAA
>NZ_JABMCQ010000191.1 GCF_013179575.1 Sphingobacterium shayense
TAATCTAATCTGGCGACCATCGATCTCAATAATCTTAGTCATTTGGTCAACGCCCAGTGCGCAGCTATAGGTAAGGAATTGTTTTGCAGCATTAATCTTCTTGATAACTTTAAACGGGGTGTGACTGCGTAGTACATCGATAAAGTTCTCCACATAGCGCGGAATATGAAAGCTAATAAAGTCACAAAGTAATAAACTTCCGATGATTTCCTTGCGCCAAGGAATAATATTAAATACGTCAGCTGCGGGAAACGATGTATGGTGGAAAAAACCGATTTTTAAATCCGGACGTAATGGTTTCAAATAAGCGGGAACCATCCATAGGTTATATTCATGAATCCATACCAACGCATTTTCATCAGCCTCTTTAGCGATACGCTCAGCAAACATTTGGTTTATCTTCAAGTAGTGCTCCCAATCTTCATGATTAAATTTCGCCTTATCAACAAAAGAAAAAATCATTGGCCATAACGCCTCCTTCGAAAAAACACGATAGAACTGGTCGATATCTTCCTTTGGGATGCTTATCGTTGCAGCAACCAAATTCGGAAATTTCTCCTCATCAATAAGCTGGTTAGGAACTTCTGGTTTATCACACTGCTGCTCCTCCTCACCAATCCAAATGCCAGAACGTCCTTTCTCAAATAGCCCTAACAATGAGGGAATTATTCCATTTGGGCTTTTTGGGGACACACGGATAGATTTGCCGTTTACTACTTCCTGTTCAAACGGCAACCTATGATACACCATGACAAGTTGATTTGCTCCTACGTTAGTTAGTTTTTTTCTACGCGTCACAACTTTTTTCGCGAACTTCTGAAATCGTTCGAAATGAGTCATCGATTCTAAAATACCACCAGCACCTGCATCTAACGCCTGATAAACATTCTCCAAACCAGCAGTCTGATCAATCAAGAGCTGCTCGGCCTTACCAACTACGACACCTTTATATCCCGTCTTATAAAGGGAGAGATCGTTAAGCGTGTCGCCGGCAACCAGTACACAGTCTTCATCAACATGGAGCATTTCCACCAAAGCACGCAGGGTACTCCCTTTGTTCACTCCACGAGGAAGCACATCAAGATATTTATCCACAGAGGTAATCACATCACAGTCGAAGCTTTCGGCAACCTCTTTGATCACTTCTAAATTAGCAGAACCATCGTAATAGAAAGAGCAGCGACGTTGCTGCGGTACTTCTTGAAAAGTGACATCAGCGATCTCGAGCACTTTGGCACGCACCGCGTATGTCGAGGGCCAGCGGCTCTCAATTTCGCCTTGTATTGGCTCCACAGATTCAAGAGTCATACCATTCACGACAGTAGCGCCTACATCGGCAATGATGTAATTTGGTGTAGGGATCAATGGGTCATTCAGCAAAGGAAGTACAGATTCCACTCCGCGCCCCGTTACAAAGACCAATTGTATATCTGTATTTTGTTTGATTAGACGATACAATCGTAAGCGATTCTCCATACTACCACCCAAAAATGTTCCATCTAAATCAGTTGCTAAAAGCATCATATTATATTCCTTTCTAATAGTTTAAATTCTGTTGTTACCGCCATATGATTATACAAGATCCTGTAAGCTGTATTTACAATAGGCATGTTTATATTAAGGTCTTTCGCCGTCTGGTATAGGCCCTTGGTTGCGGTATATCCTTCGGCAACCATATTCATCGCGTTTTGCGTTTGCCCAACACTATACCCTCTTCCAATTAGTTCGCCGAATGTGCGATTACGGCTATGTGCAGAATACGCCGTCACAAATAGATCACCCAAATAGCTCGAACAAGATATGCGTTTTTGCTTCACATATAATGCTTGAAGCAAAGTCTCCAATTCATAAATCGCATTAGAAACTAGCACAGCCATAAAATTATCACCATAATTAAGGCCTTTAGCCATCCCGCACACAAGACCTACAACGTTTTTATATATCGCAGCGTATTCAGCACCACTCATATCTTGCTGCACATTAACCGTGAGGTAGTGAGACGCGAAGTAAGGTGTCAATTTGTTGAGAATTTCTACATTCGGAGAACCTATTGTCATGTAAGTTTTTTTGCCCATCGCAATCTCCTCGGCATGGCACGGTCCGGCAATTATAGCTTGACTTTCCTCCTCAATTCCGAAGTTACGTGCCACAAACGCAGAGGGAAGCATGTTACCTACGCCTACCGTGCCCTTGATAGCTGTCACGACGACCTTGTCTCGCATCGCCAACGGGTCAATTCCCTGACATAAATTTTCAAAATGTGCACTTGGTACGACAAACAAAATAATTTGAGAATTTGCTATACAATAATCGAGGTCGCTGGAGAGCTCAAGATATGCTCGATCTAATTTTACGAAGGATAGATAATCGGGATTATTACCTTCCTCTTCTATATATTTTACCTGTTCTTCTCGTCTTAAATACCATGAAATTTTAACCTTATTCTCTGTCAATATTTTCACTAAAGCCGTAGCAAAACTGCCACCACCTATTACGCTCAAATCTGTCAAATCGCTGTAGTTTATTTGATGAAAATGGAGGGGATTCCACCTTCTTTATTATCTATTACGATACAAATATAGGTAAAAATAAACTAATAAGCAAACTAAATCCGAATTCGGGCTTAAAAGTTCGCGCAAAATATGATAAAACATAAAGAACAAAAGAATATTTATTCACTTATTTCATGAAAAATCCTATCGTTTTTAAAATTAAAAAACTAGTTTTCGAATCATAAAAAGCAAAAAAAATCATTGTAGATTACAATCTATTTAACGATAGAAATTATAGCATTATATTCACCAAAATCGGCCTGGGATTTTCCCGATACAGGATATGGATACAGAGATTCCAATATAATACGATGTTGGTCAAATATTGTTGACTTTTTGTAGCCCCTCTTTGGTGATTCGGACGTGGAAACAGTATCCAAAGAACTCTTGCCGTCTTGAGCCGTTATTTCTATTTCCAACACTCCAACACCGGCCCAAACACATTGCACTCCTTTGGGACACCGACTGTCCTCAAGTACTCTTTTCACATAGACACGTACTCCTGAGGACGGCAAAATATATGCTTGGCCTTCCTTTAAGGATAGAACCGTACTATCTTTGCTATCATATTGGACAACATTGAATGAACCAGCTCCGTCCCTCATTTTACAACCGACTAGCAACAAAATCAAAAAGCCAAAAAGGAAACACCTAACCATTTCATTTAAGTTTGAGAACAGTTCAGTGCAAAAATCCTGCCTGACTATCATTACATACTACCGCAGAGACAACGATTAAAAAATAAAACGAAGAAAAATTTTGTTTCTTAAAATATATACCTATCATTGTATCATAATGCTTTAGGGGTGTCTGTTAAAACAGGCTGAGATTTTACCCTTGGAACCTGATCTAGTTAATACTAGCGTAGGGAAAAGTAAGACGAACAACAACAATCGGACTTTCCTAGTCTGTCGTCAGCATTCCTAAAGTATTTTAACAAGTAAAACTTTAGGTATGCACATTAAACTCAACAATCAACTTCACGAATTTGAAGCACCCTATCCGGAGAACTTGGAGCAGGTACTTTTGCTATTAATACCAAATTTGAGATCGACTGGTATTGCCGTCGCTCTAAACGACCATGTCATCCCCCGCAATCACTGGGCTTCTACACCTATTACAACACAATCTGAAATAATATTGATCACCGCCACTCAAGGCGGTTAACCCCTAAAAAATCATTACTATGAAAAGTTCAACCCCAACGATTTCCAATCAACCTCTACCGAATTCCACCAAAGTATACCTAGCGGGAACACTTTTCCCCATACAAGTTGCTATGCGTGAGATAAAGCTTTCCCCCACCCGGCTGCGCCAAGATCAGCTTGTCGAAAATCCCCCTGTAACAGTCTACGACACCTCAGGAGTATACACCGACCCGAATATTGCGATAGACATACGCAAGGGTATTCCTAGGCTACGTGAAAGTTGGATTGACAATCGTCAAGATACTTTCGAACTTAACGCCAGCAGCTCCCACTATGGCAAAGAGCGCCTGGAAGACACATCGCTGGATGGATTACGGTTTGAGCACATACGAAGACCGAAAATAGCGAAAGAGTCGCTGAACGTTACGCAATTACACTACGCAAAAAGAGGTATCATCACCGCAGAGATGGAGTACGTCGCAATTCGCGAAAATCAACGGCTAAGCAACCTAAGAAATCAAGAAATCTCAGAATTGCACGATCAACATCCTGGCGATAGTTGGGGCGCTAATATACCGAACGGAGAGATAACGCCAGAGTTTGTGCGGCAAGAAATAGCCTCCGGTAAAGCGATCATCCCTTGCAATGTCAACCATCCTGAGTGTGAACCGATGATTATCGGCCGGAATTTTCTAGTAAAAATAAACGCCAACATTGGTAATAGCGCGGTATCTTCCAGTATCGAGGAAGAAGTAGAAAAGGCAGTATGGGCATGCCGCTGGGGAGCCGATACCATTATGGATCTTTCCACTGGTAAAAACATCCACGAAACACGAGAATGGATACTACGCAATTCACCTGTACCTATCGGGACAGTCCCAATTTATCAGGCACTAGAAAAAGTAAATGGTATTGCAGAAGATCTAACCTGGGAGATTTTTAAAGATACTTTAATTGAACAGGCAGAACAGGGCGTGTCCTATTTTACTATACATGCAGGTGTATTGCTTCGCTATATCCATCTGACAGCAAAACGTGTAACAGGGATCGTTTCTCGAGGAGGATCAATCATGGCCAAATGGTGCCTTTTTCATCATAAAGAGAATTTTTTATACACCCACTTCCAAGAAATCTGTGAGATCATGAAAAAATATGACGTAGCATTTTCTCTGGGAGACGGTCTGCGTCCAGGATCCTTGGCAGACGCTAATGACGCCGCGCAGTTTGCTGAACTAGAAACGCTTGGCGAACTAACTAAAATCGCTTGGGAAAACGATATTCAGGTGATGGTAGAAGGACCCGGCCATATCCCTATGCACATGATTAAAGAAAACATGGATAAACAATTAAAGGAATGTGATCATGCCCCATTCTATACTTTAGGTCCACTTACAACAGATATCGCTCCTGGTTATGACCATATTACCTCAGCGATTGGAGCTGCGATGATTGGTTGGTATGGATGCGCTATGCTATGTTACGTCACTCCAAAAGAGCACCTCGGCCTTCCAAATAAGAAGGATGTAAAAGACGGGGTGATCGCCTATAAAATCGCAGCGCATGCCGCCGATTTAGCCAAAGGTCATCCCGGTGCACAATATCGCGACAACGCGCTCAGCAAGGCGCGGTTTGAGTTTCGCTGGGAAGATCAATTCAACCTGTCATTGGACCCAGATACAGCAAGAGAGTTCCATGACGAGACCCTACCGGCTGAAGGGGCCAAGATCGCACATTTCTGCTCAATGTGTGGGCCAAAATTCTGTTCAATGAAAATAACACAAGAAATTAGAGAAAGTGTCGAGTCCGGTTTGCAAGAAAAAGCGTCCGACTTCATTGAACATGGTAAAGAAATCTATTTGTAACATGCACGTACTTACCCTCCCAAATTTTCATTATAAAGAAGTAAATATCGTCAAAGAAATGCTTCAGTGGTCGCAAGTAATCGTTCATATTCGAAAACCTCTGTTGAGCCAAAATGAACTGAGGGATTACCTATCGAAATTCACCGATCGTCAGCGAGAGCAGATAATCCTACATGGGCATCCCGACGTCGCTCGTGAGTACGGCATTTATAAAATACATTATTCGACGATTATGCGAAAAAGAAATACTCCACAAGCACTTCGCAATGCATCAGTAGTTAGCACCTCAACGCATAGCTGGACGGAATTTAACGGATTAGGCCTTCCTATTCAAATGGCCTTCATTGGTCCTATTTTCCCCAGTATTTCAAAACCTGGATATCGGCAGGTCTCTTGCATAGCCTCTGAAAGCCGGTCTAATTTCCAAGTAAAAGCCATCGCTTTGGGAGGTTTATGCAGTGCCAACGTTTCGGAACTTTCAAATGCCAACTATGATAATTTCGCTTTTTGTGGAGCTATTTGGCAAGCTGACTCACCAATAACCGAGGCTAAACGATGCTACGAACTAACACAGAACATACAAAATATTTATAGTGCTAGTCGTATCTAATACCAACATCCGAATGAACGATCAGAGATTACAATATATTTCCTCAGGCGAGACAGCGAAGGAACAATACAACAATATCCTACGTGCACTCGACCACGGCGTCGATTGGGTACAGCTACGTTTTAAAAACGCCCCGATGCAAGATCTGCAACATCTCGCCGAGCGGATCAGAATGTTGAAAGGAAATTACGATTTCACGTTAATTGTTAATGATCATGTAAAGCTCGTTAGCGACTTGGATTTAGATGGCGTGCATCTCGGTTTAGACGACATGCCTATTAGAACAGCGCGGGAGTTGATCGGACCACACAAAATAATAGGAGGTACAGCTAATACCTTTGATCAGGTGAAACGACGCGTCAAAGAAAAATGCAATTATATCGGCTTGGGACCACTACGGTTCACAAAAACTAAAGACAATTTGAGTCCAATTTTAGGCCTAGACGGATACAAAGAAATTATAGACCGTTGTCCGAATGTAACACCGCCTATTTTCGCCATCGGTGCGGTAAACATGGAAGATATTACACCACTACGTCGCCTTGGTGTATTTGGCGTAGCGATGTCCAAGGAAATCGAGTCGCGGCTTCAACAACCGAATTACATCAACTCTATTAAAAAACTACTTTATGCAAAATACGCTTAATATTTCAGGTCATACATTTGACTCTAGACTATTCTTGGGAACTGGCAAATTTAGCTCCGCGCAAAGTATGTCTGCAGCTATAGACGCTTCAAAGACCCAGATGATTACCGTTGCTCTAAAACGGATGGATCTAGAAAGTCATAGCGATGAAATTCTTGAACATATTCATAAAAGAGCAGTGCGGCTGCTTCCGAACACTGCGGGTGCACGCACTGCGAAGGAAGCAATACTGGCTTCTCAACTCGCTCGCGAAGCACTCCAAAC
>NZ_JABMCQ010000192.1 GCF_013179575.1 Sphingobacterium shayense
GCCACCGCCGATGATCGCTATTTTGGTCATCTCCATACTCGGATGTTACTATAGTGTGCCGTCTATTTCGCGCGTCAGTTCCATGAAATTTTCTACCGATAACCTCTCTGCGCGCAACTCATATAAGGGATTGTCGCTCATCCGATCTTTTGGTACTACTGCCGAGAGCGCATTCCGCAATGTTTTGCGCCTTTGATTGAATGCCGCTTTTACGACTCGCCAGAATAACTTTTCGTTGCAATCTAATGTCGTGCGCGTATTTCTTGTCATTGTGATCACACCAGACAATACCTTGGGAGGCGGATTAAAGGCCCCCGCCTTCACGGTAAATAGATATTTTATGTCATAGTAGGTTTGTAAAAATACGCTTAATATGCCATACTCTTTGCTTCCTGGTTTGGCGACACATCGTTCGGCTACTTCCTTTTGGAACATACCGGTCATTTGAACGACACGGTCACGTTCGTCTAGTATTTTAAATAGGATTTGAGAAGATATATTGTATGGGAAGTTTCCTATTACAGCTAGTTGCGGCCCAAAATGTGCGGCGAAGTCTAATGTGAGAAAGTCCCCATGTATAAGGCGATTTTCGAGTTGAGGATACTTGTCGGCAAGGTACGCGATCGATTCTTCGTCGACATCGATTAACCAGGTTTTGTATACCTCGTTTTGAAGTAAAAAATCGGATAATACTCCCATTCCTGGCCCTACTTCTAACACTGTATCGAAGCCTAGCGACGGGTCGAGCGCATTCACGATCTTTTCTGCTGCATTTTTGTCATTTAGAAAGTGTTGGCCTAGGTGTTTTTTTGCGCGTACCGTACTCATGAGATCTGTTTTTGCAAAGATAACATTTTAAAATGAGTTCATTTTCCTCCACTCCTCGATAAGAACCCCTTGTATTCGATTGGTCGTGTAGTCTATTTTTAACCCAAAGAAATTAATTTAACCAATAGAGCGATAATGGAAAATTTACTTTAACTCTCTGGTAATATGGGGATATTGGACTCTGTTTTGCGGTTTTTTTTATTTCATAAACTTAAAATATACGATTATGAAAAAATTAATTAGCCTTCGAAACTTAGTAGCTATAGTAGTTGCAGTTTCTTTTATGTCGATAGGCAGTGTGTATGCGCAGGATGCCAAGCCAAAGAAAACCATGCCTATGAAAAATACGCCAGTCATACCGCCAAGCAATAAGATGCCGGGGGTTCCGGATTCCGGTGCATTTATTAAGAAAGACAAAAAAGAAAATTCTAAGAAAGTAGTCGATAAGCCGACCGGTGAAAAACACAATGGATTTGATGTTTTTATAGATGCACAGAATAAAAAGTTTTATCTAGATGAAAAGGGCGTGAAACAGTTTATCCCGGAAAAAGAAAAATAGAATGATAGCATCACATTGTTGAAAGCGCAATTATTAACCTAAATTTTTGTAATTTTGATTCAAAGCTTTCGAACAATGGGTGAAAAATTAAAAATTGGAATTACTGTAGGGGATATTAACGGAATAGGGCTAGAAGTGATTATTAAATCACTTATGGATAACCGTGTCTTGGATTTCTTTACCCCAATCGTCTATGGTAATACTAAGGTCGCCTCATTTCATCGCAAAGCAATCGGCGTGCAAGATTTTAGCTTTCATGTTATTAGCGCGGCAGAACAAGCTAATTCGAAAAGGCCGAATATGATCAACTGTTGGCAAGAAGACGTGAAAATCACCCTTGGAGAGCAGAATGAAATCGGCGGGAAGTATGCTTTTCTTTCCTTGGAAAGGGCTACAGATGATCTCATCGCTGGTAAAATTGATGCTTTGGTGACGGCACCTATAAATAAAAGTAATATTCAGCAAGAGGGTTTTTCTTTCCCTGGACATACAGAATATCTACAGACGAAGGCTGAGTCTCCGGATGTTTTGATGTTTATGGTTGCGGATGATTTACGAGTCGGTGTTGTCACGGGACATATTCCCGTAAAGGAGATTGCTACAGACATTACCGAAGAAGCAATTTTGCATAAACTTCGCATGATGAAGAATAGCCTCGTTAGCGATTTTTGGATTCAGAAGCCAAAGATTGCTGTGTTAGGGTTAAATCCACATGCAGGCGATAATGGGTTAATTGGTGCGGAGGATGAAGATATCATACGACCAGCCTTATTAAAAGCCAATGAAGAAGGTATTTTCTGTTTCGGCCCATATCCAGCTGACGGCTTTTTTTCGGGTGATACCTACACGAAATTCGATGGCATATTAGCAATGTATCATGATCAGGGTCTTATTCCTTTCAAACATATTGCCTCACGTAAGGGAGTAAACTTTACTGCAGGCTTACCTTTTGTACGTACTTCTCCCGACCACGGTACGGGGTATGATATCGCGGGGCAGAATTTGGCTTCACACGAGTCATTTCTTGAGGCTATATTTTCTGCGGTGCATATTGTTGAACGTAGGCGAGAACAAGCAGAACTTACCCTCAATCCTTTGGCGTTCCGACGCTTGTCAAAAGACCGAGATTAATAGTTCGGTACGTCTCTGTTGCGGGATTCTATGCTATATTATTGGAAATAATCCTTATTTTTGTCGTTTTTAAGGGTTTTCCCGAGAGTAGTTCGTCATGCAAGAAAATTTACAACACCCTATATTTCAAAAAATCAGAGATTTAGCGGATAATATACACGTTGACTGTTACGTCATTGGAGGCTATGTTCGGGATCGAATTATGGGACGTCCTTTTAAAAATGATGTCGATATTCTCGTGGTCGGTAGTGGAATTGAATTTGCAACAAAGCTAGCAGAATTATTACACACCAAAGTTGCGGTGTACAAAAATTTTGGTACTGCGATGCTTGTTTATGATAATATCAATATCGAATTCGTAGGGGCAAGAAAAGAGTCGTATAGAACTAATTCCAGAAACCCTATAGTAGAGGATGGGACATTAGAAGATGATCAGAATAGACGTGATTTTACTATCAACGCGTTGGCGTATTGTTTAAATTCAGGTCGCTATGGAGAGCTTGTTGATCCGTTCAAAGGTGTGGAAGATATTAATAATAGAGTAATCCGGACGCCATTAGATCCCAATATTACGTTTTCCGATGATCCCTTACGTATGATGCGTGCGATTCGTTTCGCCACACAGCTGAATTTTAAGATCGACATTAAATCGATTCAAGCTATCTCGGAGAATGCTGAGCGTATAATGATAATTTCGAAAGAAAGGATTACAGATGAGCTCAACAAAATCATTTTATGTGCGAAGCCATCAATCGGCTTTCGTTATCTTTTTGATACGGGCTTATTGAAGTATATATTCCCTGCTATGGAAAATTTGCATGGTGTGGATATTATCGACGGTCGGGGACATAAGGATAACTTTTACCATACGCTCGAAGTGCTTGATAATATTTGTATGCACTCGGATGATTTATGGCTGCGGTGGGCAGCAATTATGCATGATATTGCTAAGCCCGCAACTAAGCGTTTTGATAAGCGTGTCGGATGGACGTTTCACGGGCACGAAGATCGTGGTGCGAAAATGGTTCCTAAGCTTTTTTCGGAATTAAAACTTCCGTTGAATGATAGAATGAAATTTGTTCAAAAGTTAGTACAGCTACATTTGCGGCCTATTGTCTTAGCGCAAGATATTGTTACTGACTCTGCTGTACGCAGGTTACTTTTTGAAGCAGGAGATGACACGGATGCGTTGATGACTTTGTGTCACGCAGATGTAACGACAAAGAATGAATATAAAAAGCGCAAGTATCGTGATAACTTTGAGTTGGTAAAACAGAAACTCAAGGATGTGGAAGAACGTGATCGTATTAGAAATTGGCAACCGCCGGTTTCAGGAGAGGACATTATGGCTTTGTTTGAAATAGGACCAGGTCGGGTTGTCGGTGCCATCAAAAACGCGATGCGGGAAGCAATTCTAGAAGGTGAAATTACAAATTCGCGTGATGAGGCGCTTGAATTCGTACGTTCTAAGGGATTGAGCTTAGGGTTATCGCTGAAGAAAAATGTAGTACTTTAACTTTTTAAAAAATATTGTATTTTTATACCACGTTTACTGGCTGTTTCCAGTGGGCGCTGTACATATAAAACGTGTTCGCGTAAAACTAATTTATATTAATAAGAATGGCTATTTACAGATTTCGTGTAACTTTTGAGGATTATGAAGATATTTATCGGGAAATTGATATGCCCTCTAAAGGAACTTTTTTGCAACTTCATGATGCAATTCATCAATCTACTGGGTATAAATCTGACGTCACGTCATCATTTTATGTGAGTAATGATCAATGGAAAAAAGGTACGGAAATTGGCCTTTTAGCCTCTTCTTCTAAAATTGAAAATGGTATTCTTAAAATGGAAGATGTGAGACTCAGTAAATTTATTGACGATCCTCATCAGAAATTTTATTACATATATAATTTTGATCGACCATACGAGTTTCATGTAGAGCTCATCAAAATTCTTAAGGAAGATGATGATAAGGTGTATCCATTTATAAGTAAGAAAGTTGGTGAGGCTCCAAAAAATAGTGCCGCATCGAATTTTCCGTTGACTACGGGTCTTGAAGATATAGACGATGAGGACGAGGTAACAGTTGATGAAACCGAATATGGTGTTGATGATGACGAGTTAGATATGTTTGATGAGGACGATGATACGAGTGGAGGGGGCGATGATAAGCAAGAGTCTAATGGTATGGAGGATGAATATTAATTAACCTATTCTGGAGGTTAATATTTTCTATTGGTACCTTAAGCATATAGCTTAAGGTATTTTTTTTCGAAGAGAATGGTAGCAAATAAAAAGAAATTGATAGTCGTTGTTGGGCCAACCGCGGTAGGAAAGACGGCATTGGCGATACGACTTGCAAAATATTTTAATACTGAAATTATCTCTGCTGATTCTAGACAATTTTATAAGGAAATGTCCGCGGGCACCGCAAAACCCGACTCAACAGAGTTGGCACAGGTGAAACATCATTTCATTAATTCGCATTCCATTGTGCAAGAATATTCAGCTGGAGACTTTGAGCGTGATGCATTAGGATTGCTAGATTCCTTATTTAAAAAACACGACGAGGTAATTATGGTCGGCGGATCAGGATTGTTTATCCGTGCGGTCTGCGAGGGGTTTGACGACCTGCCGAAGGCCCCAGAGGAGGTTCGCGAGTCGTTAAATGCAATCTTTCAGCAAAAAGGAATAGCGCCTTTGCAAGCTCGGGTAAAAGAAATCGACCCTTTCTTTTTTGCCAACGCTGATATTCAAAATCCTCAACGGCTTATTCGTGCGATTGAAGTTTTCGAAGCTACCGGGAGGCCGTTTTCTGATTTTCAGAAACGTTCGCTTAAAGACCGCCATTTTCAAGTCGTTACTGTTGGTTTGAACATGGAACGTGAGGAGCTTTATGATCGAATAAATAGACGTGTGGATCTGATGATAACATCTGGCTTGCTTAGGGAGGTACAACAATTAATTGATTATCGGGAAAAACCTGCTTTGCGTACAGTGGGGTATGCTGAAATATTTGATTACTTGGATGGAAAATATAGTTTTGCGGATGCTGTTGCGCTCATTAAGCAAAACTCCAGGCGGTATGCGAAACGACAAATAACTTGGTTTAAAAAATATGGAAATACACGGTGGTTCACTCCGTTAGATTGGGATTCAATAGTAACCTATATTAAAGAGGATTGACGATCTTATAGATCCCTTACTTTACGTACTATTACTGAAAGAAAGGCAAAGAAAATCCCCACTACTTAAAAGTTGTGGGGATTTGTTATTTGTTGATTTATACGATAAAATTCCATCCAAAAGGATCGTCTATTTTGCCGTAACGAAGTTGATTTAAATAATCGAGCACCTTGTTAGAAAATTCTCTTCCTTCCACAGGCGGCAGTTCATAATCTTTCCCCTCAAACCCGATTCGCGATATATGTGTAACTGTTGCGGCGGTTCCTGCTGCGAACGCTTCCGACACTGTTCCGTTTTTTATGCCGTCGATCAGTTCGGCAACAGAGACGTCACGTTGTTCCGCTGTATATCCCCACTGCTGAGCAAGTTCCATAATCGTACGTCTTGTAACGCCATGCAAAATGGTGTCACCATGTGGAGTGATAATCTTATCTCCAATTCGAAAAATAAGATTTGCAGTTCCGGCTTCCTCAATGTATTTATGCTCTGCAGCGTCGGTCCACATTATCTGATCGTAACCTTCATCGTTCGCAAGCTTGGTTGGATATAATGATAATGCATAATTACCTGCATTTTTTGAGAACCCGACTCCTCCGTTTACAGCGCGAGTGTAAAAAGTTTCTATTTTTAAACTTATCGGTTTACTATAATATGCACCAACCGGACAGGTGATAATGATGAATTTATAACTCGCTGACGGATGTACACCTAAAGCTGCTTCGGTTCCGAACATGAAGGGGCGGATATATAATGAGGTTCCATCATTAGAGGGAATCCATTGTTTGTCAATACTCAGCAACTGCTTGAGGCCTTCTAAGAATATTTCTTGAGGAACTTCTGGCATTTGTAAACGTTTTGCCGACTTGTTGAAACGTTCCCAGTTTTGGTCAGGACGAAATATGCTAACGGTGTCATCTGCAAATTTGTACGCTTTCACACCTTCGAAAATTGCTTGACCATAGTGGAGTGAGGACATTGAAGGACTTATTTGCAGGTCTCCATAAGGTACGACGGAGACGTCAGTCCATGCTCCATTATCATAGTTTGCGACTAACATATGGTCAGACATAATTTGACCAAACTTTAGATTGTTGAAATCTACTTGCGAGAGTCTTGATTGTTTTGTTGGCTCTACGCGAATTGAATAGCTATTCGTCTCGCTCATCACATTAAAAATTTAAGAATGTGCAATTTAGAAAAAAAAGTATTAATAGCTTGTGTAGAGCGAATAATTTAAATGAAAATAGGCTTAAAACTAAATTTAGTTTTCTAAATGAAGCTGTTTTAACAGAGGTTCTAGATAAATGCGATCATTCGATAATCTAGGAACTTTGTTTTGTCCCCCGAGTTTGCCCCGGGATTTCATCC
>NZ_JABMCQ010000193.1 GCF_013179575.1 Sphingobacterium shayense
CCAATGAAAAAGAAGCATATGCATATATGAAGTCGTACTCTCCTTATGAAAATGTTGAGGAAAAAGAATATCCGAATTTACTTGTTACGACAGGATTACACGATAGCCAAGTGCAATATTTTGAACCTGCGAAATGGGTCGCAAGGCTACGCGATAAAAAAGTAGGTTCGAATATCGTTTTATTAAAAACAGATATGGATTACGGACATGGGGGGGCATCCGGACGTTTCGATTATCTTAAAGAAATTGCATTAAATTATGCGTTTCTATTTAAGTTAGAAGGAATCACTCGATAAACAGAAAAATAATTCCGCGGAAATAGGATTTAATGTTCGATCTATTTTGTTAACGAATCTTGCAATTCATTCTCTTGTTCGATTTCTCGTGCGTCAATTTGGTGTTGTTCGTAATTTTGAATGGCAACCCTACTTGCTTTTTGTGAAACAATTATTCCAATAATGGCAATCACCGTAACCACAGCTAATCCCCAAATATATTTTTTCTTGTCTTGCTTGACGAGCCAGTACATGACGAATATATAGGGAATTGCAAAGAATATATAAAAAATAATACTAGGACCTACCATTTCCATTGTTTTTAATATAACGCTGCAAAATTACGCATTTAAAGACATATAAAAAAACAATACCAAATTCGGTATGTGGTCAATATAGTTACGCAGTAGTTACGTTCTTTTTACAGTCGGTTTCAAACTTTTTATGATTTTTAACGTCTTTTTAGTATATTGACGTATAGAACGGTAGGTTGATAAATTTTTAACAAAAAAACTACAACAGTATTGCATAAAAGAAAAAAATATTTTTTTACTTTTGCCCTGTCTAAAAATAGAAAATAGATGAAATATTCGAATACATACGCAAATATACCCACGCAGCTTTTAAAGAAGTATGCGAGGTCATTTATGTGTGCTTTGCATTCGTGTAATTGTCCTATTTTGCGATTCCGACGACCTATACTGCCTCGAGCTTGATTCGGAGGCAGGCTACTTCCAAAATTGATTGCCATCCAAGCTCGATGGGGTTTCCAATCGTTAATTAGAAATGTTTTTTTGCCGCACGTAAGTGCACTTAAATAGGTCGACATCTTAGATGACACTTTCAGATTTTTTAATTGTTCCCGCTACGTCTAAGGACGTGGTACACGCAGAAGCTATCTGCAACGAGATGTTTGAGTCTGCAAAAGCTCGTGGAACGGGTATTGCTCGTCGTAAACCGGAATATGTTGCCGGAAAGATCGAAGAGGGTAAGGCGGTTATAGCGTTACACAAAGACGGACGATGGGCTGGGTTCTGCTACATAGAAACATGGGGACACGGAGACTATGTCGCTAATTCAGGCTTGATAGTTAGCCCAGAATTTAGAAAAGTAGGATTAGCAAAAGCTATCAAAAAGCGAATCTTTGAGCTTTCGCGAGAGAAATATCCAAATGCTAAAATATTTGGACTTACCACCGGCCTCGCGGTTATGAAAATTAATTCTGATTTAGGTTATGAGCCCGTTACTTATTCTGAGTTAACCCAAGACGAGGAATTTTGGAAAGGTTGTAAATCTTGTGTTAACTACGATATTCTAGTAAGTAAGGATCGCAAAAATTGTATGTGTACAGCCATGCTTTGGGATCCTGTGGAAAAAGAGCGTAGTTTAAAAGAGAAAATACAGCGTCGTGCAGAGGCAAAGGAGAGGCTGGACAGAATTGTCAAGAAACAGTCCTTGCTCAAACGTATTGAAGCAAAATTATGGAAGTCAACTAAGAAGATAGTTGCTACTGTTTTCCCGGTAGGAACGGGCTTAGTAAAAGGAATATAATTTGTAGATTTGAAGCTCAACAACAGCTTAACTAAAATAAGGAAAATGAAAAAAGTAGTATTAGCGTTCAGTGGAGGATTGGACACTTCGTTTTGTTGCATCTATCTTACAAAAGATCTGGGGTTAGAAGTACATTCTGTTGTAGTGAACACCGGTGGTTTTTCGACAGAAGAATTAAAAGAGATCGAGGAACGCGCATATTCGTTAGGCGTAAAATCACACAATACGATCGACTCGACGGAAGACTATTATCGCGATACACTCAAATATTTAATCTTTGGCAATGTTTTGAAAAACGGGACATATCCGTTGTCGGTATCGGCCGAACGCGTATGTCAAGCCACAGCTATAGCGACTTATGCGAAAAAAATAGGGGCGGAGTCCGTTGCTCATGGTTCAACGGGAGCTGGAAATGATCAAGTGCGTTTTGATATGATCTTCAATACCCTTATCCCCGGTGTAGAGATCATAACTCCAATACGTGACCTTAAACTTTCGCGTGAACAAGAAATTGAATACTTAGCGAAACACGGTGTAGCAATCAATGCGGAAAAAGCAAAGTATTCCATTAACAAGGGTTTATGGGGAACATCAGTAGGTGGGGCAGAAACGCTTACGTCTAACCAATATTTACCCGAAGCAGCGTGGCCAACACAGGTGACGTCAACTACGGCCCAGACCATCACGATCGACTTCGTCAATGGCGAACCTAAAGCTTTAAATGGACGGGATCTTGGATCTGTAAAGGTAATTCAGGAATTACAAGAAATTGCCCAACCCTATGGTATTGGCAGAGACGTCCACATTGGAGATACAATTATAGGTATTAAAGGGCGTGTGGGATTTGAAGCTGCAGGTCCATTGATCCTAATAAAAGCACACCATACACTAGAGAAACACACATTGACTAAGTGGCAATTAGCTTGGAAAGATCAAATTTCAGCTTTTTATGGTAATTATATGCACGAAGGACAGATGCACGATCCTGTAATGCGCGATATAGAAGCTTTTTTAACATCTGCTCAACAGACCGTAAGTGGCCGTGTTATCGTAGAATTACACCCGTATCGTTTTGTGATTATCGGGATCGAATCGAAATACGATTTGATGTCTAATAAGTTCGGAAGCTACGGAGAAATGAATAAAGGATATACAGGTGATGACGTTAAAGGTTTTGCGAAAATTTTTGGAAACCAAACTAACATCTGGCATAAAGTAAATGAGAGCGCTAACGACTAACAGTGTGCTTGAAAACGATTGAATAGAATGCTTTCATAAACTAGAAAAGCTGAGGACTCTAAATAAATACAGGTGATATGAGTAGAATAAGAGTAGGAATTGTTGGATCTGCAGGATATACTGGAGGTGAATTATTAAGAATATTAATATTCCACCCACAGGTAGATATTGTTTTCGCGAACTCGGTTTCTAATGCTGGCAGGAAGGTTTATGAAGTACATAATGACCTTTTTGGTGATACGGAATTAGAATTCTCTACGGCATTTCATTCTGAAATAGATGTTCTATTTTTATGCGTGGGTCACGGCGATGCTCGAAAGTTTCTTGATGCCAATCCTATTGATCAATCGGTGAAAATAATCGACCTGTCACAAGATTATCGCTTGAAAGCGAATGCGGATTATCAAAATGACAAATTCATATATGGTTTGCCCGAACTTAACAGGAAGGAAATCTACCGAGCACAATATGTCGCCAATCCGGGATGTTTTGCAACGACAATTCAGCTCGGATTGTTACCGCTCGCAGCGGAAGGTTTGCTACTTGACTCCATTCATATTAATGCAACAACAGGTACCACTGGTGCTGGCCAAAAACCTAGTCCAACTACCCATTTTTCATGGCGTAGCAACAACCTGTCAGCATATAAATCCTTTGAACATCAACATTTACAGGAGATTTCGGAATCGCTGAATCAGTTACAACCGGGATTTCTACCCCAAGCAGATTTACCCTTGTTAGAGCGTGCTGCTCAGAAACTACATTTTTTACCGCAGAGAGGAGCGTTTCCTCGAGGCATATTCGCGACTATGTATGTGGAATCTTCCTTAACGAAGCAACAAGCCGTTACTTTGTATAAAGAGTTCTATGCAGAACATCCGTTCACTTGGGTTAGCGATAGGAATGTTGATCTTAAGCAAGTAGTAAATACCAATAAAAGTATTATGTCTTTGGAGAAACATGGCGAACATCTTTTGATCATAAATGCGACAGATAATTTACTAAAAGGAGCGTCGGGACAGGCGGTCCAAAATATGAATTTGCTGTTTGGGATCGAAGAGCGGACCGGGCTTAATTTGAAAAGTGTAGGCTTTTAGTAATAGTATCGAAATAGGAAAATAAAAAAGGGTGAAGTTCTGCACTTCAACCTTTTTTATTTAATAGAAAAGACGGTTATTCAGCAGAAAGGTTTACTTTACGCTCTATAGAAACATTGTCTCCTGTAACTGCGTTGCCATCTTTATCGACAAGTGTCAATTTAAAATTATTCTCACCTAGAGGCAGGTTTAATACTTCGTAGGGTACCCAATTATCTAATGTGAATTCTTGCCCGTTGATTTCAGCTTTTACTTTATAAGAATCTGCTCCGATCTCTCCGTTAGCGACGAAGAAGTCCAACAGCAAAGCTTTTGTGTCAGCTCCCACATAATCACCTTTCGGGCGGCTGTAGAATAACGCAGGTTGAGCAGGCACAGGTAGATCTTCAATTTTGGCCTCTGCGTTAACTTTGAATTTTATCAATTTAGACGCTTCGGCGGTTTTAATAGATTCGTGGAAGGAACGTGATAGGAAAGACATCAAATAATGCTCTGAGTTTAAGGGTACAGTTACCGAATGTTCAGGCTTATATAATGCCGCGTATGGTGTATTGTCTAATATGAAATGGATATGCTGCCCATCATGCGAATTAGCCATATGGTGTTCGTGTTCTGTTTGAGCAGTGAGTTCGAAGTTACTCACATCGTATTTTACAGTGACTTTTGCGGAATCAGTTCCAACTTTTTCTGCAGTAATCGATGAAATTTTTAATGTCGCTCCAGGGAACTCCTTAGCGTGCGGTAGTGGGTTCACCGCTATTGCGCCTGTTGTATCTGCTAAGGCCGTCGAATCTTGGACTTCTCCTTCCGTGTTTTTAGCAGTTGGATTACAAGAAACGATCGTCGTAGACAACGCTAAAAAGGCTATTGAAGCTCTTAGTGTATTCATTTTCATGTCGTATTATTTTGATTATATAATGTTATTCATTAAGTATTCTAACAAATATAACGATAAAATTGTTTTACTTATTGAAATACAATATCTAATGCGACTTTTATGGCGCTAATTGTTATTTCAAGGTCTGTTTGCGTATGCGCACTTGAAATAAATCCTACTTCATAGCCGGATGGTCCAAAATAAATGCCTTGGTTTAATAATGCACGATGCATAATTTTGTATTGCTCCATGGATGCGACGTCAATTTGATCTGCGCGAGTGATGCTTTCTTGGTCAGTAAATGCGAACCAGAAAATTGAACTTATTGTAAATATTTTTACGCCGTAATTCTTTTCTTGGATGTATGCTCGAATTTCGTTCACAAACCTTGAAGTTTTATCTTCCTGTTTCTTGTAGAAGTTTTCTTGCAAAAGTATATTTAGAGCAGCAATTCCAGCAGCCATAGCCACTGGATTCCCCGAAAGCGTTCCGGCCTGATATACGGCCCCCTCAGGAGAAATATGCTGCATAATTTCTGTTGATGCTCCATATGCACCGACCGGCATTCCCCCGCCAATTATCTTACCATAAGTAATAATATCGGGTTGGATTCCATAGTGGTGAGCCGCTCCCTCGAATCCTAATCGAAAACCTGTAATAACTTCATCAAAGATAAGCAAGCTACCATTGTCCGATGTAATTTGACGTAAGAACTTGATGTAATCAGCATTCTGTAATAGTAACCCGTTGTTTGCCGGTACGCCTTCAATGATCACTGCAGCAATTTGCTCTTTAAAATCGGTAAATGCTTTTTCTAATGCTGGTTTATCGTCTAATGCAATTACAATCGTTTCTTCTGCGAATGCTTTAGGCACCCCCGCAGACGATGTTTCTCCGAAGGTCACAAGCCCAGATCCCGCTTTGACAAGCAGAGAATCTGAATGTCCATGATAACATCCCTCAAATTTTACAATTTTATCTTTCTTAGTGTAACCCCGAGCGAGTCGAATAGCGGACATGACAGCTTCCGTCCCCGAGCTCACAAAGCGTATCTTATCAATATATTTATTATTTTTTAAGATTAATTCAGCTAATTCATTTTCTAACCGAGTCGGCGCGCCAAAGCTTAAACCTTTATCAAGCTGCTTGGTCACAGATTCGCGAATTTGAAGGTTGTTATGCCCTAATATTAATGGACCCCAAGAGCAACAAAAATCAATGAATTCGTTTCCGTCAGCATCCCATATATGTGCCTTGTCTCCTCTTTC
Organism: Sphingobacterium shayense; assembly: GCF_013179575.1. Taxonomy (GTDB): domain Bacteria; phylum Bacteroidota; class Bacteroidia; order Sphingobacteriales; family Sphingobacteriaceae; genus Sphingobacterium; species Sphingobacterium shayense. The sequence goes on from NZ_JABMCQ010000193.1 coordinate 6,308, forward strand.
AATGAATAAGGGTGAGCCATAGACTGATTTAAATGCTCGCACGGGAGAATTAACTCCTCCAGGGAAAAATTTCTTTGCTTTCTCGAAAAGTTCTTTTGACTTTTCACGTGAAATATCTTCGAGTGGTGTTGCCATAATCTTATTTATTAATCGCGAAGTTATTCAATTTTAAAATAACCATTTTCATTTTAGCGTAAGTATTTGCCGGAATAAGTCGACCTTTAAAGAAAAAGATGATAAAAGGGCTAAAATCAATTTAGCCCTTATTAATTTTTTTTAAGAGGTTTATTTTAACCAATTATTTGCTATCACTTCTTTAGCGTGATATGTAAGTATGGAGGTCGCACCAGCTCGACGGAAACTAAGAAGAGTTTCCATGATAGAGCGTTCAGCATCAAGCCAGCCGTTACCGATTGCTGCTTTAAGCATTGCGTACTCACCTGAAACATTATATGCGGCGATTGGAAGATCGAAATTATCTCGTAATAGCTTGACAATATCTAAATAGGGTAAGCCTGGTTTGACCATTAAAAAATCTGCACCTTCTTCCATATCCAATTGTGCTTCAATTAATGCTTCGCGTGAATTCGCTGGGTTCATTTGGTAAGTTTTCTTGTCTCCTGCTTTAGGAGCTGAATTTAGGGCATCACG
>NZ_JABMCQ010000194.1 GCF_013179575.1 Sphingobacterium shayense
CTGTTGATCATTGGTTCTAACCAAGAAAAAGAATATGCATTTTGCGATGCACACCTTCAAATACTTTCCTACAAATAACCCGGTCCCTACGTTTTTATAAGAGGAGTATATTTTGTAGTTTTGTGTAATAAAACCCAAACGTATTGTTATGTCAAAAGCATCTGAAGTAAAATCAGGAAATATACTTCGTTTTAATGGAGAACTAGTTGCCGTAGAAGAATATATTCACCGTACTCCGGGGAATCTTCGGGCATTTTACCAAGCACGTATGCGGAATGTGCGTTCCGGTAAATTAGTAGAATATCGTTTTCGTACTGATGAGGAAGTGGAAATTGCTCGAGTAGAAACGAATGACTACCAATATCTATATGATGATAGCGACTTTTTTGTTGTAATGGATAATAATACGTATGAGCAGTTTAATATTCCCAAGGGATTATTTGGGGATACTGCACGTTTTTTAAAGGAAGGTATGAACGTCATCGTTTCCTTTGAAAGTGATGAAGCAATTATGGCACAGGCACCCGCGACGGTTGAACTTGAGATTACCTATACTGAGCCGGCAGTAAAAGGCGATACTTCTACTAGTGCGTTAAAAAATGCTACAGTTGAGACCGGAGTAGAAATTAAAGTTCCCTTGTTTATCAATCAAGGAGACAAAGTCAAAGTAGATACACGTACCGGAGATTATATAGAACGTGTTAAATAAAGATTTGGTTTAGGTTGATTATACGGTCTTGTTTGCCTTTTTGGTACAAGGCCGTTTTTTTTAGTTTAAAATGGATAAAGCTTCTCTAAGGATTAAATACAGAATGGCGAGGGCTGGATTGTCTCCAGAACAACTTTCTACCTTTAATGATCGAATTCTGGACCATTTACTGAACCTCGATTACTCCGCTATCACCTATGTTCATACATTTTTACCGATAAGAGATAATAATGAACCTAATATGTGGCGCTACATCGAGCGGGTCAAAAAACTTTACCCTCGAATAAGACTCGTGATTAGCAGATCAAATCCAATCGATCATTCTATGGATCATTTTTTATATTCAAGCGAGTTGGAACTCGTTGAAAATAGATGGGGAATCGCCCAGCCAAAATCTGGTTTAAGAATTGAAGAAGCAAAACTTGATCTTGTTATTGTGCCACTTCTGGTCGCGGATCAAAACGGAGGTCGAGTTGGATATGGTAAAGGGTTTTACGATCGTTTTTTGGCAAAATGTAGACCCGACTGTCTAAAAGTTGGAGTGTCGTTCTTTGATCCTGTAGCTAATATATCCGACGTTGATCGGTATGATATTCTTCTAGATAAATTGGTGACACCCCAAGCAGTAATTTCTTTTGCGTAGATCTATAAAATTGAATTTACTTGTAAAGTATTCGAAACTTTATCGTATTTTCAATTTGCTTTAGTTCTTTAAGCATCTTTTTGTCATAGGCAACGTGTATGTCTGTAACGGCATACCCAAGATCTCCTTTGGTCATCAGAAATTGAGAGATAATGTTGATGTCATTCTCCGCGTAAATATTATTGATCTGCGCCATAATACCTGGTATATTTTGATGAATATGCAATAATCGGTGTGCCTGTGTTAGACGTGGCAACGTAAGGTTAGGGAAATTACGACTCATATCCGTATCACCGTTGTTGATAAAATCGGCCATGCGACGCGGGATGAACTCCGAGTTTCGTTTTTTATTTTTCTTGTCGTCAAAAATGACGATACCTTTTTCTGTGCAAATTTTCCTATTGACAAACTCTTTGCTATCGCCTAAGCAGCCTATTGTTTTTAATTTATCTGCCTGCGCGAGCTGTGCATCGTCAACTTTGATACCATCGGCTAAGAGTAATAATCCCACATCTTTCGTGTATTTTTCTTCGAAGCTATCTTTCATGCGTACAGAAAATCCATCGCGCTTTAGAATATGGGCAGCGATTTCCGGGACATCGCCAACCAATAAACAAAGTATTCTATTCTTTGGATACGATATTGCTCGAGGGAGGTCGTTGACATACAAAAACTCATCGAAACTTGGAGTGATGTGGTCTGCCTTTTCGGTAACACTCTGGCGAGAGATATTTTCTGTAAACGCGAAGAATTTCTCAATTAGTCCAGACTCTTTTAGTTGAAAATCCGAATAACCGTCGCCGATTCCATATATGCGTCCATCTATTTTTAATTCTTTTAATAGTTTCACCTTTCCCCCTTCATCGGATAAGGGGTTGGCGTCATCATAACCGACGATATTTCCAGCTTCGTCAAATTTAAAAGTGTTTGCGTAAATATTCTCCTTTTTGATGTGATAGGGAGTAACAACAGGTGTAATAAATTCCTTAAAACCTCCTGATACGATCCAGGCGGTATCTTGATTTTCTTTGAAAAACTCTTTATTTCTCTCAAAGGATCTAGATACTTTCTTTTTTAGATGGGTTACGAGTTTGTTTAGATGGGTTTTGTTTGCATTGAGTAGTTGAACCCTTCCGGTAAGCGCTTCACGAAAAGAGATTTTTCCTTCCATAGCTAAGTTGGTGAAGTCTTCAATTTTTTTGTAGATAATATCTTTATCAGGGTGATTCTCGAGTGAAATACGTGCAAGCTCATCTAGCGCTTCGACTTGTGTAAAAGTACTATCGAAATCGATGATATAATAATTTTTCACGGTGGTTTAGTTTGTTATAAGGTTATGTTTTATATTCTTTACTCATTTCTTGTAAAGTTACATCAACGGGCTTAAATGTGTATCCTGTACCGTCGGTTATTTTTCTATTCGTATAGGCTAAATTCGCTGAAGAGGCCTGCGCAGCCTCTCGAGTAAGTGACGCTTTTGAGCCTGTGATCATAGCAACCAATTTTGCAACTCGCCATCCGATGCTTAACATAAAGGGCTTGGCAGCAATTGTTGGTGCTGGTTTCTCAAGAGCCAGAGCGACACGCTCCAAAAGCTCTTTATTTGTGAAATTTTGGCTATTTAAAATATACCGCTCACCGGAGATTGAATCATCTTTCATCAATATAATCATCAATTTTGCCACGTCAATCACATCGACTATTCCAACTGTTCCTGGTGGATAAATTTTTAAACCTTTTTTTACCATGTTGAATATAACGCCTGCAGACTTTTTGCCCGTACCTACACCCATGATTACTGATGGGTTAACAATTACGGCATTTAGCCCCTCGACGATGCCTCTCCATACAATCATTTCACTCTCATATTTAGAGATGGCATAGCGGGAATTCTTGGATCCGTCATCCCATTTGCTCATTTCATCGATTAGTTGACCATTTTTGCTTTCCCCTAAAGATGCGATTGAACTTACATGGACCAGCCTTGCTCCATGTTCGAGGCACAAATTGACAATGTGCTGGGTTCCGGTTATGTTCGTATGTAACATTGATGCCCAGTCGCTTTTTTGATATGAGATCTTCGCGGCACAGTGGTAAACTTGCGTGACGCCTTCAAACGTGTCCGCTAGTGCGAAATAATCGGTTATATCGGCATCGATCCATTGTACTAGAGACGAAGCCTTTAGCGATTCCGGAATCGACGAAGTCGGTCGTTTGGTTGCCAAAACCGCCAATCCTTCGTCAATTAAAAGTTTGATTAATGTTGATCCTAGGAATCCTGTGCCTCCAGTTACTAATATCACTTGCTAACTTATTGTTGAAAACTTATTCTTTCCAAAAATAGCTTAATAAATGCATATTTGCGAAATACTCAGTACATTGTTTCTAATTTTGTAATATTATTCCCCAAATCGTATGTCTTTAGTTGATTTTTTTACGCCCGTTCCTTTTAAAAGTTTGTACCCTGAAGAGGGGTATTATAATTCACAATTTGGGAAGTTTGTGGATATTTACGAAGAGGTTTTTCCAGATTTGGAAGATGTGGAAAATCGACCGCATATTGCATTATTCGGCGTAGAAGAAGAACGAGGTTCGCTGAATAATGCAGGTACTAAAAAATCACCGGATGCAGTTCGGAAGAATTTATATAAGTTATATCAAGGTGATTATACCGTGCGTATTGCGGATTTAGGTAATATTAAAGCAGGCAATACGATCAATGATACGTATTTTGCAGTGAAGACGGTGATGGAGGAGCTACTTAAGAAAGATATTCTTCCTGTTATTATTGGCGGAGGCCACGATATAACCTATGGGCAGTATTTAGGCTATCAGGGACTTGAGCAGCGCGTGGAAGTAGCTGTTATCGATGCTAAGTTTGATGTAGACCAGGAAGGTGTAGATAATGCAGTATTGAATTCCGATTCCTTTTTGAATAAGATAATTTTGCACGAACCAGATTACTTATTTAATTTGAGTAACATAGCATATCAGACCTATCTCGTAAGCAAAGAATCGATCAATATGTACGACAAGATCTATTTTAGTACCATGCGTGTCGGTGCTATCTCAGGAAAGCTTGATCAAGCTGAACCCTTGATTCGTGCTGCTGATATGGTCAGTTTCGATATAGGAGCGGTGCGGGCTTCAGAGGCTCCTGGCAACGCGAATGCAAATCCTAACGGCCTTTTTGGCGACGAAGCTTGTCAACTTGCTCGGTACGCGGGAATGTCCGATAAATGTACTTCGATAGGGTTCTACGAACTTAACCCTACGTTCGATCCGATGGGGTTAACGGCTAGTCTAGTGGCCCAAATGATCTGGTGTTTTGTCGATGGTTTTTATAATCGTAAGCATGATGCTCCGTTGATCCCTAAATCTGATTACGTGATTTATCGTACAACGCTTGTCACCGATGATTATGAGTTGATCTTTGTAAAAAGTAAAAAATCGGACCGTTGGTGGATGCAAGTTCCCTACTTTGGTTCTAGGTCCGTTAATGAAAGGTATTATTTGGTTCCCTGTCGATATGAAGATTATCAGCAAGCCGTTGGAGGAGATATGCCTGATTTGTGGTGGAAAACACATCAAAAACTACAGTAGTGTTTTAGCGTTATAATCGCAATTGTTTAAAATCCCTAAAGAAAAAGATCTGATGGAGGTATTTTTGTTTGTTTTGGTTGCCTTTTTGGTAGTGCTGCTTGTCTTTATGTTGTTGCGGAATAGCCAAAATGTAAGCCAGCAGGTTTATCAAACGCTAGTTGAAGAGCGTAATACGGTTATGCTGAATTTAGCAAAGGTGGAACAGCGGGAACAGCTGTTGTTACAGTCAAAAGACCAACTTGAAGCATCCCTCGATAAGGAACGTCTGGAGAAATCATCTCTTGAGCGTACATTAGAGGCAACTAATGCTTATTTACAGGCTCAACAGGAGAAGTTTGCTGTACAACAGGAAGAGATTAATCGTACACGAGAGAAATTCCAGCTTGAGTTTCAGCACATGGCCAATACGATTCTAGAGGAAAAGACGCAGAGGTTCACCGCTGTCAATCAATTGCAGATGGATCAAATTCTAAATCCATTGAAAGATCGTATAAAAACTTTTGAAGAAAAGGTGGAAAGGACCTACCAGCATGAATCTGCGGAACGTAATGTTCTAAAAGGAGTCGTTGAACAGATGATGCAGCAAAGTTTGTTGATCAGTAATGAAGCGAATAATCTGACAAGAGCGCTTAAAGGAGATAGTAAAAAGCAAGGTAATTGGGGAGAAGTGATCCTTGAACGTGTTTTGGAACGCTCAGGATTAGTCAAGGATCAAGAATATCAATTGCAGTCAGTTTTTAAGGATCAGGAGAGTCGGAAAATTCCCGATGCTATCATTATGTTGCCTAGTGATAAACATCTGATCGTTGATTCCAAAGTCTCACTAACGGCATACGAAAGATGGATTGACGCCGAGGAATTTGACGAGCAGCAGCAATGTCTAAAGAAGCATGTTAGCTCTATTGAGAATCATGTACGTGAGCTTTCCAGTAAGAATTATCAAGATCTGTACGGTGTGCATTCACCAGATTTTGTTTTGTTATTTATGCCTATTGAATCCGCGTTGAGCGTCGCTGTTCGGGAAAAACCAGATATTTTCTCCGACGCATGGGACAGGCGTGTCGTTATCGTGAGCCCCTCGACTCTCCTAGCTACACTTCGTACTATAGCCAGTATTTGGGTGCAAGAACGCCAAAATAAAAACGTATTAGAAATTGCTAAGGAGGCTGGCGCGTTATATGATAAATTTGTTGGATTTTTATCAGATATGCAACAGATTAATATCCACATCCAAAAGGCCTCCGAAAAACACAATGATGCTATGAAAAAGCTTAGTACCGGACCGGGGAACGTTGTGCGAAAAATAGAGAATTTAAAAATATTGGGAGCGAAGACTAACAAACAGATTGATAACCGTTTGCTTGATTAGATTCGGCGGGGACAGGTTTTCCATCTTTAAGCTCAGGAGCCTAAAGATGGATTAACAATATCACGTTCGTTTTAGGAAGAATTATATATTGTAATTTCAGGGTTTATTATAGATGCGACGGTGAAATGTTGATTCAAATTCTATTTTAAATGAATATCAGAACTTAAGAAAGTTAATATAGTTTGGCCATAAAAGTGGATTTTGCAGTTTAATTGGACTATTTTCCTGCCAAAATATTCCAATTAATATCCGTTTGCTGTGTCGTCGCCTCGAGGGTCAGCGCCGGCTTGACGTTTTCCATTAGGCATGATAATTATATTTTCCATGCGACCTATTGCTCCTCGTTTATTGATAGAGTATCCATCTTCTTTTAGGCTTTTCCGAACATCGTCCGAGATAGCACCTGTTTCCACATCAATACGGTCGGGTTGCCATTGATGATGAAAACGCGGAGCGCTGACCGATTCTTGTGCGGACATACCAAATTCAAGAACATTCAGGATTCCTTGGAATACGGATGTGATAATAGTCGATCCGCCAGGGGTTCCAATAACCATTTTTAATTTTCCGTCCTGTTCAACT
>NZ_JABMCQ010000195.1 GCF_013179575.1 Sphingobacterium shayense
GGACGACAACCTTCATGCTCGCTCCAGGCTGACCCGATGTCGAAGATATTGACACGCCAGGAGCCTGTCCTTGCATCGCTTGCAACGGATTCAATTGATTCCTCTTTTCCAAATCCTCACCTTCAACGCGAAGGTTGGCACCGGTATTCAATTTCTTTTTTTGCGTTCCATATCCGATCACCACGACTTCTTCCAAATCGGATGTGTTTTCCTCAAGCCGAATAATGAGATCATTTTTCGCTGCTATTTCCTGCACATCAAATCCTAGGTACGTTATGACTAGAATATCTCCGACCGCAGCTTGGATAGAAAAATCTCCCTGTTCATTCGTACTCGTCGCTCGCTGACTCCCCTTAACCGAGACACTAGCACCAACCACTGGCTGGTTTGTCGCGTTAAAAACAACGGAGCCTCGAATAGATTGTGCCCAGGCAGCAGAAGAGACGAGCATCAAGAGCATCATCACTACTGCGTTTTGTAACATTCGTTTACACATGTTTTGTTTATTTAAATTGGTTTTTATTTTAATTTAACTGTAAGTGCTTTACCGGAATACTTAACAGTTTTTTTCCTATTAAATATTTTATCCAATCCAGCAGCATGCTTGCCGTCGATTAACACAATATTAAAAACTCGATTAGTCAACATACCGGGGAACGCCCCTTCATGCTCACCAATGGTCAGCTGACCACTTTTAGCATCATATTGAAGGTCAATAGTCATATAGTTCCCCTTCTCATAATCGTAGTTAATACCCCCATCTTCATACAACGTGAAATTTGCATCCGCACCGTCATAAACCATTAAGGTTAAATTTTTCTGATTCCGTTCTGTGGTATATTGTAAATCATCACCAATAGGTAAGATAGATCCTCCCTTGACAAATACGGGAATTCTTTCGTACGGAGCAGGAGCATCAATTCTTCGACCTCCTTCATATGACTTGCCGTTGTATAGATCGTACCAGACGGTTTCCCCGGGTAGGTAAATCGATCGCGAGGTAACGCCGTTAGTTGTCACTGGGTTTACTAGCAACGAGGGCCCCCACATATATTGATCATTTATATTATATACTAATTGATCATTTGGAAAATCCATTACAAGCCCACGAATCATGGAATAGTCCTTAAAATATGTCATGCCGCCGAGACTGTAGTTATAACTCAACAGTTTATAGCGTAACTTTATATAGTAAATCATGCTCTCATATGCAGGATGACCCTCCGGTGCAATCGCGAAAGGCTCCCGTTCCGGATATTGCCCATGAGCTCTGAACAACGGAAGGAACGCTCCATATTGATACCAACGAGAATTCAATTCACGCCACTCTTCTAAATCCGCTTTCGAGGGTTCGTAAAATTTCTTTTCAGCAAGGAAACCTCCAGCATCCATTGTCCAATATGGGGTTCCAGACATCGAGAAGTTAACGCCTGCGGAAATTTGATCCCGCATATCTTCCCATGTCGAAGCGATATCACCACTCCAGGCTGCTGCTGCATAGCGCTGCTGTCCGGCGAAAAAAGATCGTGTTAAAATAAAAACTCGTTTATTAGGGTCTTGGCCACGTTGCCCTTCATATATTCCTTTTGCATTTAACAAAGGAAAAGTATTATAATAACGAACGGATGAGCCAATATTCGGTTGTATGACGGATTTACGCTCCTCAACGCTAATATTGGAATGTATATCTGGTTCACTGGCATCCATCCACCACGCATCCACCCCAAGCGAAAATAATTTGTCATTCATTTGATCCCAGAAAGCTTTTCTAGCATCCTTGTTATAAACGTCGTAAAAAGTGGACGTATACCCCTTGCCAATCCAATCTTTACGTCCGTCATAAATATTACGCATATACAACCAGTCGTTATCACGGTATTGTTTGTATACGCTTGATTCTTCGTTAATTTTAGGCCAGATAGAAATCATCAAGTTTACATTTTGGTCGTGTATCCTTTTAATCATTCCTGCGGGGTTTGGAAATCGCGTGCTATCGAAACTATGGCTCCCCCAATCTTGTGGTTCCCAATATGACCAATCTTGCACAATGTTATCAATTGGAATCTGACGCTCCCGAAATATTGTTACAACATCCTCCAATTCCTGCTGAGTTTTGTAACGCTCGCGGCTTTGCCAAAATCCAAAACTCCAAATTGGCATAATCGGCGCTTTACCGGTTATCTGGCGGTATCCAGAAATTACATCATCCATGTTTTCTCCGGTAACGACGAAATAGTCAATAGCATCTCCTGCTTCGGACTGAAATCCAAACAGCGTTTTATCTTTTTCTGCAGGCCGTTGCCAATTAATTGTAAAATAGCACTCATCACCAGAGGGGATCCATTCGATCTTAATTTTGTAATGCTTATTTTTCACAAAAGTAACTGGCAATTCGAACGTGCCCGGATTCCAAGCTTCCCGCCAACGATCTTGCAGTAAAGCACCATCGATCCAAACTTTTATATACCCTGAATATTTAAAGTGCACATAATGTAGGCCTTCGTATGGAGAAGCGAGTTCACCTTCGTAAATTACTTTTGCCTGAGATAGTTTCACGCCTTTCGGATATTTATGCTGATCAGTCAAATAATTGTAATCAATATCTGATTCCGGTCTGGTGATATAAACTTCTTCTTCATGATCTTTATTTACATAAGAGGCGGTTAACCAACCTTCGTATCCGTCCTTTGAAATGAGTTTAAAAGCATTTAAAGGCATTAGAGGTCGTGTATCGCCAGCCACTGTAATCGCATAGTTATGCCATAAAATCCCATAGTTATTACTTGAAACAAGGAATGGAACAGCTATTTCCGTATTATACTGTAACAGTGTAACGCGCCGTCCATTATTGTAATTCATCACTCCATTTTGGTGCTGACCTAAACCAAAAATACCTTCAGTTTTATCGACTTGAAACCCTTGTTCGACAGCATAAAAAGTATCGCCATTATACGCGTCGGCCTGAAATGACTGCTCACCTCTCTTCGTTTCGTGAATCAATGGTTTTCCACGTGCATCAAAAAAGTGTACCGTTCCGCTGGACAGTTTTAATTTGGTAACAAGTTCAGTAGTTCGCAGGTATAAAGTGTCCGATTTTTCCGACAAACTAAAATCGACTTGTTTCTCACCTATAGAATCGAGTAATATAAAACTCTTTTCTACTGGCAGCGATTCGCCGGGAGGTAATACTCGAACACGAACAATTTTTTCATTCACAAAATCTAAGTAGATATCCTGATCGATGGCCGTAGAAACAGAGCGATAGATAATCTTTGCTCCACGATCCGTTTTTTCATACCGAGGGAAATTGGACGTCTGCGCAGATAAAGAAATACTGAAAAAGAACATAACTCCAAGGAGAACTTTTCTAAGCAACATAGTAACTGATTTATTTTTTTATTGGTTAAGTGGATACTCGATGTAAGTAATTCACATTACAAATGTAATGATGCAACCGATTGCACCAATGCCACTTACGTTAACAAATAGGGGCTGTTTTGTTAACTATTAAAAAGTAGAAAAAACACACAAAAACCTGTATAACAACAGATTGACAAAATAAAGGATTAAAAAAACAAGTGGGATATAATTTTTTGTTTCAGAGAAATTTTTGGTCAACGTGCTACTTTCTATAATGTGAAGGTAGCTCTCCGTAGAAATTTTTGAAATGCTTGGAAAACTGTTTTGGAGAACTAAATCCAACTTCATACGCGATCTCGCTGATTGTTTTAGAAGAACTCTGAAGGTGCTTCAAAGCAATATTTAACCGAATATTACGAATAAATTCAATTGGAGTAAAACCAGTAAGAGATAGAATACGCTTGTATAAGCCTACTCGAGTAATATTTAAAGATTTCGCCAAAAACTCGACTGACATTTCGCCATCTTGTAAATGTGCTTCAACAAGGTTAGCTGCTTTTATCAGAAACTTTTCATCTACATTTTCTATTTCTACAGGACCCACGCGAACATCTAATTGACGTTTATACCGTTTTGTCATTTCATCTTTCTGTAAAAGCACTGATTTTATTTTCGATAAAAAAGCTTCCATATGAAAAGGCTTGGCAAGGTAATCCGTAGCCCCTTCTTTCAACGCTTTCAGTTGTACCTCTTCCGATCCTACTGCGGTAATTACAATAAATGGAATGTGCCTTGTACGTTTATCCGCCCTAATTGTTCGACAGAATTCTATTCCTGACAGCTTAGGTAAACTCATATCCGAAATTATTATATCAGGATGAAATTGATAGACAATCTCTAATGCACTTTCTGCAGACTGACGCAGTTCAACATGATAATGTTTTCCGACATTTTCATTCAAATAATATGCGAAATCTATATTATCCTCCACAATAAGTACCCGTTGCAGATTACCTTTTTTCATCGCAAAGCCACTGTCCTTGCGTTCCTTCATGGTTTTCGGTTCTTGTTCCATCTTTCCTTGCTCGGGATCAAAACGCAATGGTAATTGAACTGTAAATCGACTTCCTTCACCAAGCACACTTTCGACTTCAATAATGCCTCCCATCATTTCCACGAACTCTTTCGTGATAGACAAGCCGATTCCACTCCCTTCTGTCCAAACATCGCTTAGTTTATTTTCTTGATAATATCGATCAAAAACTTTTTCTACATTATGTTTCGATATTCCTGATCCATTATCATTGACCAAAACATACAACCGAGCTGATTGTTCATCGATAGTAATGCTAATCGATACCTCCCCCTGTTTACTCGTAAATTTAAACGCGTTAGAAAGTAAATTGAATAAAATACTCTCGACTTTTTCTTTATCAAAAAAACAACGAAGTTCTATATCTGGAAGGTTGACGATAAATTTTATTTGGCGCGATAATGCAAGATTACGAAAGGAGTCAACAACCGATCTAACAACAGATATTATATCACCATATTTATTACTGATTGCCTTCTTTCCTTGATCTATCTTATTAAAATCTAACAGTTGATTGACCAAGGATAGTAATTGCTTCGCATTTCGTTCGATAATATCTAAAAATGCATGGTTGTCATTTCCTGCCAGCACCTTCTTTAATGTTTCTATTGGTGCAAGAATTAAACTAATAGGTGTACGAAACTCATGGCTAACATTTGTAAAAAAACGTGTCTTCAACTGATCGAGTTCACGAATATGGTTTGTCCGTTCCTCGGCTTGCAATAAATTAAAACGTGTGCGTTCTCTAAGTTTTTCAAACCTTCTAAGGTAATATAAAACACCAAAACCGAGTAATATGTAACAGACATACGCGGTCTTCGTTTTCCACCAAGGAGGATATACAACGAGTTTCATTAAACTTTCCTCAGACTCAACCACTCCCTGGTTATTTAGGTATCTCCCCATTACTTCATAGCTTGACGCTGGTAAATTTGAAAGATAGATTGTAAAATCGGTAGCATCGAGGTCTATCCACTGTTCACTTAGGCCCTTTACCAAATATTGAAACTTCCCTCTGTTACGTCGTAAATAGTCGAAATCGGTCAAACGAATAATAAGTGAGTTCTCACTATGAGAAAGGTGTAAAGCAGAATTGGAATCCCTAAAAATAACTGTCCCTTGCTTACGAACATCTGAAGGTGCTAGATTCCGTCCATTTAATTGGATTTGAGATAGTCTTATTTTAAACTCGTCTGTTCCGTGCTGGATATCCTTTACGTTTATCAGATTAAAACCGTTTGGTCCTCCGAAAACTAGATGTCCATCTTTCAACTTCAATCCAGCATTCTCGTTGAAACTTAAAGATTGTAATCCGTCAGCTTTACTGAAATTATTAATAAATAAATTTCCCAAATGTTGTCGCACCCAAATTCGAGAAATTCCTTTTTCAGTCGAAGCCCATATATTACCACTGTCATCCTCAACTAATTCGACGACAATATCGTCGATTAACCCATCCAGTTTTGTGATCCGTTGAATACGAAAGTTTTCAATAATATTGATTCCGCGTTGAGTAGACACCCATATTCTTCCATACTTATCCTCCAAGATGTCCGTCACCAAATTATTACTTAAGCCTCGTGAAGTATTTCCTTCGCGTATAAATCGTACGTTGTCATCGGTATCAATAATTTCGAGACCTTGTGCAGTGCCTAGCCAAATATTGCCTTTTGAATCTTCGAATATCTTGGAGTAATATGTAGAAGGTAACTGTTTGCCACTTTTTGTAAAATATGGAGTTAGGTAATGAACGCTGGTATCAAATAAAAAAAGTCCATGAGACAACGTTCCTAACCATAGTCGACCACGACTATCCTCCAAGATATCCCAAACACTCAAATTGGATAACGCTGGCGTTGGGTATCGAGAAAAAACACCTTCAACTTCCATTTTGTTTAAACCGCCATTAAACGTACCTACCCATAGTGTATTATCTAGATCTAAATGTAAACTCACTACAACATTACTACTTAAAGATGTCGAATCTGTTTGATGATATAGAAAACTTTTATAGGTATTGGCACTAGGATCGTATTTGATCAAACCACCACCGTTCGTACCGATCCATATATTACCGTGGGGATCTTCAACAAAACAATTTACATCGTCAAACGGTAAGCTTCCGTCGTTTCCTGGTTTTGACTGAATGGTCTTAACAAAAGTTTGTTGTTTGCTATAATAACTCACACCCCCTTTATAAGTACCAACCCACATCGTCCCATGGTCGCCACTATAGAGCGTGGTTGTTGCATTAAAAGGCAACGACCCTGATTCAAATGACCGATGCACTACATAGTTTATTTTATCACCGTATATAATGTTTATTCCGCCGTGATCCGTACCCAGCCAAACTTTCCCATCGAGTTTCTGAATATTATTAACATTGTCACTGTTGAGCTTAAAACTTTTGCTATTTCTATTGAAGTGATCCGTATGGTTGTCTGA
>NZ_JABMCQ010000196.1 GCF_013179575.1 Sphingobacterium shayense
TCAGCTCCAATTCGCCAAACTATTATTATTCGAAGTTAGAAGATCTTAAACTCGAACTTATATCACAAGCTTCGAACAACGCGAAACAACGAGCACACAATATCGCATCGGAAGCGGGAAGTTCACTCGGAGATTTAGTAAGAGCTGATTTAGGTATCTTTCAGATTACCGGTCAAAATGAAAATGAGGATTATTCTTCTGGAGGAGCATTTAATACGTCATCGCGAAACAAGACTGCAAACATCACGGTTAAAGCGAATTACAGTGCCAACTAATTACCAAAGTTAAACAAGCATTACGCTTCCATTCTAACTCTATTCCAGAAACTAAAGTTTTATTTTTCTACAGAATGGTTTTCAATGAATACGCGTGGTGAAACGTGCATTATACTTCTAAATACGCGGTTGAAATGCACCGCGGTGTTAAAACCACATTGATAAGCCGCTTCGGAAATGCTTTCCACGCGGCGGTTAACCAACATTTGACAAGCCTTTTCAATTCGCAGTTCATTTAAAAAAGAAATAAACGTTTTTTTCGTATGTTTTTTAAAGAACTTACAAAACGCCGTAGGTGTCATATGAATCAATGAAGCCACTTCTTCAACCATTACATTTCGTTTGTAATTGCTGATCGCATATTTAACTACAGCATTAATTCTTACACCGTCAAAATCTTGAAAATCCATTTTATTTAACCCGGAATAAAGCGAGACCAAATCATTTTCATGTTGACGTATATATTCGAAGATTTGCAATATGCGAATTAATTTATGAGATCCATCCTCGTTATGTAACTGTAGGAAGGCATCCTTAATAGGTTGGGCTAAATTTCCTTTCAGCATCTTACTCGAAGACATGTTGTAAAATAAATTTCGCATTGACTGCAATTCAGCCATCCCAAAAAAAGATTCTAGTTTTTCCAATGAGAAAAAAAGATGCACAATATGTACAGTAGTATCTTCTCCCAAACTTTCTTCTTTAAAAAACAAATGAGGATCATTCGGTTTCAATAAAAACACTTCATTTTCATAACAGGGACGTAAGAGATTTCCTACAATTAATGAGCCATTACCGCGGACTATATAACTTAGTTGAAACTCTCGGTGACGGTGGTAATAGCCATAAAAGTCATTTCCGATATCCTCCATCACGTAAAACGCGCCTTCGCCATGTGCAGGAACTGTAAACTCTATTGGTTTTCGATAATCGTGGTTTTTCATCCTATCTGGTCATAATAGAAAAAGGACCAGCTAATCCTGTATCAAGATAAAACTAGCTAGGTCCTTATTTTAGAAAATATTTATAAGACAGTGGTAAATCGTATACCGCCTAATCAGTGTTAATTATCCAAGAAATGGGTAACGATAATCTGTATCTGGGTTAAACGTTTCTTTAATCGTGCGAGGCGAAACCCATCGTAATAAATTGATCATGGAACCTGCTTTGTCGTTCGTTCCCGAGCCACGCGCTCCGCCAAATGGTTGCTGACCAACGACAGCGCCGGTACATTTATCATTTATATAGAAGTTACCTGCAGCATTACGTAAGACCTGAGTAGCTTTTTCTACCGCGTAGCGATCTTGAGAAATGATGGATCCCGTTAAAGCATAAATCGATGTTTTATCAACAAGATCTAATGTTTCTTCGAACTTATCGTCCTGATAAACATAAATCGTTAATACAGGACCGAATAGTTCCTCTGAAAGCGTTTCGTAATCCGGAGTCTTCGCGAGAATTACAGTCGGGTGAATAAAATATCCTTTAGATTTATCATAACTGCCACCAATTACGACTTCGGCATCTTCAGATTCTTTAGCGCGATCTATGTAAGAGGCAATCTTATCGAACGCTTTTTCATCGATAACGGCGTTTATAAAATTACTAAAGTCTTCTGTGCCTCCAATTTTAAATGAACCGATGTCTTCACTCATACGCTCACGTAATTCACCCCAAAGAGAAGCAGGAATGTAAGCGCGCGAAGCAGCAGAACATTTTTGTCCCTGATATTCGAAAGCACCCCTTACCAATGCGGTGTTTAATACCTTTATATCTGCTGAAGGGTGAGCAACGATAAAATCTTTTCCACCTGTTTCACCAACGATGCGTGGATACGTTTTATATTGATGTATATTTTCGCCAATAGTCTTCCAAATATCTTGGAAAACACCTGTGGATCCTGTAAAATGAATGCCTGAAAAATCTGGGTGTTTGAAAATAACATCACCGGCAACAGGTCCGGAGACATAAATTAAGTTTATAACCCCATCTGGTAAACCAGCCTCGCGGAAGATTTCCATCAATACGTTTGCAGAGTAAATCTGTGTATTTGACGGTTTCCAAACAACTACATTCCCCATCATCGCTACACACGAAGGTAAATTCCCTGCAATAGCCGTGAAATTGAACGGAGTTAATGCGAAAACAAAACCTTCTAGCGGTCTTTGTTCTACCCTATTCCAAACACCTTTGCTATTTGCAGGAGGCTGTTGGCTATAGATTTCACTCATATACGCCACATTAAAACGAAGGAAGTCCGTAAATTCACACGCCGAATCAATCTCAGCCTGATATGGATTTTTTGATTGCCCTAACATTGTAGCAGCATTTAGTTTATACCGGTATTTCGTAGAAGCTAATTCAGCGGCTTTCAAAAATATCGCTGCTCGTTGTTCCCAAGAAAGTCTCTCCCAGTCTGCCTTTGCGGCAAGTGCTGCATCAATCGCTGCCGTTACGTGGCTTTTTTCTCCTTGATGAAAGTGACCAAGAACATGTTGATGATCATGCGGAGGCGTAATTTGACCTTTTCGATCCGTTCTCACTTCTTTTCCACCAATATACATAGGTATATCTGTTTGCTGCGCCCTAGCTTCCTTAATAGCGGCTTCCAGCAACTCTCGTTCCCTTGTTCCTGGAGCATAAGAGTTTACCGGTTCGTTAGTCGGCACAGGAACATTAAAAAATCCTTTTAACATAATATTTCTAATTTTAAAATGTAGAATAAAATTACGGCTTACAATAGACAAACCATTTACAAATACTGCCTATCCATAAACCTATATTGCCAAAATAAATCCGCATTATATATTATAAGGCAAAAATACGTTATTAAAATGGATTGAAAAATTATAGCTCAACTTATGTCGTCGAGTTTTCGGGAAAAAGAGTGACTAATACTTTATACTAAGTTTATTGAACGCCTTTGACCAATACCAAATTGGACCAATCGTAATTAACCTCCACAGTTCCTTCAAAGACACGGCTGGCGATTCCCTCCTTGAATTTAGGTATAGGCCTATAAACCCAAATATTGCAAACATTAGGCTAACTAACCAAACGGCAGGCCCCCCGTCTCGTTCTAGGTACTCAAATTGGACAATAAAAAAGCTCATAATTCCGATAGTGAACAACATTGCGTAAGAAAGCGTCGGAGCCAAACGTAAATAAAAGTAAATAATTATCGCTATATAAAATGAACCCCAATTCAGAAATGTATGCATGTTTACTGATATAAGAAATTCAAATTGTGGAAACGGAATCATCCAAATCAGACCCATTACGCCGAAAAAAAAGCAAGCTATGCTAATAATATATAAGAATCGACTACCGTTAACATAACGTCGATCCATCGCATAGAACACTTCGTCGAGTTCTCTTTCAAACGTAGGCTTTGAGGTAACATTCTTATCCCTTTTTTTCATGTTGCAAAGGTAATAAATTTAACAAAAGGTCTTGTCGACCTCTTGTCAAATCATCAAAAAAGGACGTCTTTAAAAAGACGTCCTTTTATGCAAATTGGTAGATATTATTATTTAGCGTAAGACACCGAACGCGTCTCGCGAATTACAGTTACTTTGATCTGACCTGGGTAGGTCATTTCGGTCTGAATACGATTAGATATGTCCGCTGCTAAAATCTCAGATTGTGCGTCAGTGACCTTTTCGGATTCGACCACAACCCGAAGTTCACGTCCCGCCTGTATAGCAAATGTTTTTTCGACACCAGGATAAGAAAGAGCGAGTTCTTCCAGCTCCTTTAATCGCTTAATGTAACTTTCAACAACTTCACGGCGAGCACCTGGACGTGCACCAGAAATTGCATCACAGGCCTGGACAACGGGTGAAATTAGCGAGGTCATTTCAATCTCATCGTGGTGAGCACCAATTGCGTTGCACACTTCAGGGTGCTCCTTATATTTTTCAGCAAGTTGCATACCCAAAATTGCATGTGGTAACTCAGGGTTATCGTCAGGTACCTTACCAATGTCATGTAACAGACCGGCCCGCTTAGCAAACTTAACATTTAAACCCAATTCTGCGGCCATCGTCGCCGCAAAGTTCGCAACTTCCCGAGAGTGCTGTAATAAATTTTGTCCATAAGATGAACGGTAACGCATTCTACCCACCATACGAATCAACTCGGGGTGTAATCCATGAATTCCTAAATCTATCGCCGTACGTTCACCAATTTCAACTATTTCATCCTCTATCTGTGTCCGTGTTTTAGCAACTACTTCTTCAATACGTGCCGGGTGAATACGTCCATCTGTAACTAAACGGTGTAATGAGAGCCTTGCAATCTCACGTCGTACGGGATCAAATCCCGACAAAATTATCGCCTCTGGTGTGTCGTCAACGATTATCTCCACGCCCGTAGCAGCTTCTAACGCACGTATATTCCGTCCTTCCCGACCAATAATACGTCCTTTAATTTCGTCGTTTTCGATATTGAAAATTGAAACAGTGTTTTCTATCGCTGATTCTGTTGCTGTACGCTGAATAGTTTGAATAACGACTTTCTTAGCCTCTTTAGACGCTGTCAATTTAGCTTCATCAACTACATCTTTAATCTGCATAATAGCCTGAGAACGGGCTTCTTCACGCAGAGAACTCACCAATTGATCGCGGGCTTCTTCAGCAGACAGACCAGCAATTGTTTCTAGCTGTTTAATATGTTGACTTTTTATTTGATCAACTTCTTCCGATTTCTTCTCATTGACTTCGATCAGTTGATCAAGCTTCTTGCTTTTAGCATCTAATTCTTGTTTTTCCCGATTTAGATTTTCTAGTTTTTGATTTAACGATTGATCTTTCTGGCGCAATGTGTTCTCCTTCTGTATGATGGAATTATTGCGCTGATTGACCTCTTTCTCATGCTCAGACTTCAGTTGTAAAAATTTTTCTTTAGCCTCCAACCCGCGTTGCTTTTTATAATGCTCGCCTTGTTGTTCCGCCTCTTTGATAATGCGTTCCGCCGTTTCTTTCGCTGATTGTTCTTGCTTTTTGAACAATAATTGCAACAAAAACCGGCCGATAACAACACCAATAATTAGCGAAACTATAATCGAAATTGTTGTTTCCATTTGTATTTATTATATATAATTCTAATTTTTTCTAAAAAAAAACCGCAATTAAATGAACAGGTCCCATGTATTATTAAACTTCGATTACACATGATTTGAGCGATTGATCGTGACCTAGATGGCTTACGCAAAATGGCCTACATCTTTGTTCGCTCGTGATATTGAAGCGTTAAGTTTAAAATAGTGACAACCCGAATTTAATTGCGGCAAATTCGTTGTTATAAAGCTCTGATATAAAGAACAATACTTTTATTTACTAAAGAAATTACTTAGGATATCATCGAGCTCATGAACTTTTTCTTCGAGTCCGACTTCATGTTGCTGTGCATTACGCTCAGCTTTGATCATCCCCGTGGCATATTGCAACACACACATCGACAACAAATCCTGCTTATCACGTACAGCATAATTATCCTGCAATTCTTTTATTTTTTCGTTAACCAATTTCGCCGCGTGTCTAATCACTTCCTCTTCTTCTGTCGTAACCCTTAAAGGGTACACACGATCTGCGATATTTATTTTTATGGAGATTTCTCCCATGGTCGTTGAGCTTAAATAACGTTATTAGCCTATCCCTCCTTCTCTCCCTATTTCAGCAGGCCGATACATCTGTCTATTTCTCGCACAAAATCGTTAATTTTTTGCTTTGTGTCAAGTATTTTTTCATTTATTGCTACGTTATCTGTTCTCGGTTCTTCTAAAGTTTTCGCAACGGCCATAGCCTTAAGCTTTTCTTCCAACTGCTTCACTTTATCAGTGCTCGTTTGAAAAGCGACTTGCAAAGACTGAACCTCTAATTTTAACAAGTCATTTTCCTCTTGAAGGGCATCGCACAACTGAATAAGGTTCTTCGTTTTCTCAACGATAATATTCATTTGTGTAGATAATGTAGCCATATTTTACTTCGCAATTAAACTTAAAATTCCGTATCTAGCGTACGCTAGCACCGATCTCTTTCTCAAAGTTAAGCATTAATTTTTTAATTATTCCTTCAATTTGCTTGTCATTTAACGTTTTTTCCTCATCTTGAATGATAAAACTCAATGCATACGATTTCTTTCCTTCAGGAAGCTTATCCCCCTTATAAACATCAAAAATATTAACCTCTTTGAGAAGCTTCTTTTCCGATTTGATAGCGATAAGTCGTAGTTGATCAAACGTAACTGATTCATCAACCAAAAGGGCCAAATCCCGGCGCACCGAAGGAAACTTAGGAACTTCTTTAAACCTGATAGTATTTTTGGCAATTACTTTGAGCATCAAATCCCAATCAAAGTTTGCAAAATAAACTTTACCATCCACGTCCGCTTTTTTCAAGCGTTCCGGCGATACACTACCAAAAGACACTAATGTTTTTTGTCCCTTCATATAGTTTAAGCCATACTCGAAATAAGTTCCTTCCTCTTCGATCGTCTGCAATCCAACAATATTCAAGCGCTTTATAATGGCGTCAACGGCAGACTTTATATGATAAAAATTTGTCTTTTTTTCCGGAGATTGCCATTGTTCGTCGACGTGATTTCCTGCAAGAG
>NZ_JABMCQ010000197.1 GCF_013179575.1 Sphingobacterium shayense
AACATTGGAGATCACCAAAAAAGAATTTAAATGGTAAATATTTTTCTATAAATACGTATAAGTATTTGGCTACTAGGGTGAAGGGTTGAGTCAATCGGATTTTTTCTTTAGATTCATGCTTTATTTTGAGTTGTTAACATGGGTTAAAGTTATTAACATTTTTAAAAACGTCTGATTTTTAACAAACTATACGTTCGGTTTGGACGTTGTTAACATATACATGTCTAAAACTAGGGTATCGTTTGGAACTGAAGCAAAGGCGTCTATGGAGATGTTGAATTTATTAAAATTTGATGTTCACAATTAGTTAAAGTTATCCTCTTATTTTTTTATATTTTTGTTACCCCGTATTACGAGTGCGGTGCCCAGGAGCATAAAGTAAATATTAACAGCAGAAGCTTTTCGAATGACTACAGATAGTGAATTTTCAAACAATATGAGCAGCAAAACCAATTTTGCTAAAAAGCGCGCAAATTTGAATAATTTGGTCGGAGGGTTGGGTAAATTGCCACCTCAGGCTTTGGATCTAGAAGAAGCGGTGCTCGGAGCATTAATGTTGGAAAAAAATGCATTAAGTGAGATTATTGATATTTTAAAGCCTGAATCGTTCTACAAAGATTCTCATCAAAAAATTTTCGAAGCCATTTTTCGACTTTTTCAGCAGACTTCTCCGATTGATATCTTGACTGTTACGGCCGAGCTCCGTAAAATGGGAGCGCTAGAAATCGTTGGGGGAGCTTATTACATAACTCAGCTAACGGATCGAGTTGTTTCCGCCGCCAATATCGAGTTTCATGCGCGTATTATTTCTCAAAAATATATACAACGCGAACTTATTAAAGTTTCAACTGAGATCATTAATAGTGCATATGATGAGACTTCTGATATTTTTGATTTGTTGGATACCGCAGAAAAATCACTGTTCGATATTGCTCAAAATAACCTTCGTCGCGATTCACGTAAGATGGATGACATTATGAGAGAGGCGATCAATAACTTGGAAATGCTTCGTGATAAAACTGATGGTTTGACCGGTATTCCTTCAGGACTTACTGCGTTGGATAGGATGACCTCCGGTTGGCAACCATCCGATTTAGTAATTATTGCTGCTCGTCCTGCTATGGGTAAGACGGCTTTCGTTTTATCGGTAGCTAGAAATGCTGCAGTTGATCACCAACGCCCTGTTGCGGTATTCTCCTTAGAAATGTCGTCTGTACAACTCGTAAACCGTTTGATAGCAGGCGAGACGGAGATTGAACAGGAGAAGTTAAAAAAAGGAAACCTAGCAGATCACGAATGGCAGCAGCTGCATTCGCGAATTGGACGCCTCACTGAGGCTCCGCTTATTATTGATGATACTCCTGCGTTAAACGTATTTGAATTTCGAGCGAAATGTAGGCGTCTTAAAGCACAGCACGATATTCAAATGGTTATCGTGGATTACCTACAATTGATGCATGGTAAATCCGAAGGCAAAGGAGGTGGGAACCGCGAGCAAGAAATTGGTAGTATTTCACGCGCATTGAAATCTGTCGCCAAAGAATTGAATGTTCCTGTGCTCGCACTCTCACAGTTAAGTCGTGCGGTAGAATCTAGACCTGGAAATAGCAAGCGACCAATGTTATCCGATTTGCGTGAATCCGGATCTATTGAGCAGGACGCTGATATGGTGCTGTTCTTATACCGTCCGGAGTACTACGGATTGACGGAAGATGAAGAAGGTCGTCCTACTGCAGGAGTGGGTGAGGTCATTATCGCCAAACACAGAAATGGTGAAACAGGGATTGTGCCGCTACGTTTCGTTGGTAAATATGTGAAATTCGTCGATCTTGAAGAGGATTTTGGCGGTCCTGCCGGAGATAGTTTTGGGGCTGACTCTTTTAGTTCTGCTATCAATCCATCCGATGCATTTATGGGTGGTGCCTCTGGTGGCGGAGGTATCACTATGCCTTCTCGAATGAATGATATGCCGGATGATGCCCCGTTTTAGAATGTTCTAAGTTCGTTTTATAGCGTTTCATAATTTGGGAAAATATATTTAGAATCTTCAATGTGGCCTAGGGCTTCCATGTAGTTACTCAGCCCGGTGTAAATTATTTTTCTTATTTTTACACCACTATTTTGATTAGATTAATTTTTAAATTTTAGGAGACAGATTTGGATTTTTTAGCGGGGTTAAACCCCTCTCAACGTGCGGCGGTAGAACAGATTAAAGGACCCGTGATGATTGTTGCGGGTGCAGGTTCGGGAAAGACCCGTGTGATTACTTATAGAGTAGCCCACCTGATTCAGCAAGGAGTCGATCCATTTAATATTTTAGTGCTCACCTTTACTAACAAGGCCGCCAAGGAAATGCGGGAACGTATTATGAGCGTCGTTGGTCAAGAGGCAAAAAATATTTGGATGGGGACATTTCACTCTGTTTTCGCCCGCATTTTACGTGTGGAAGCGGAATTGATAGGCTATCCGAAGAATTTTACAATTTATGATTCTGATGACACCAAGAGTCTGATTCGCACGATTATAAAAGAAATGAGTTTAGATGATAAGCTTTATAATGCGAATCATGTTTATGGTCGGATTTCCTCTGCAAAAAATAATCTGATATCTGCACAAGAATATAATAAAAACGAGGCCATTATGGCTGAAGATATAGCGAATGGTCGTGGTCAACTGGGGCAAATTTATATGACCTATGCGCAGCGTTGTTATCGCGCTGGGGCAATGGACTTTGATGATTTGTTGTTTAAAACGAATGTTTTACTGAACAAGCATCCAGATGTCTTGCATAAATATCAACACCAATTCAAGTATTTAATGGTAGATGAATACCAGGATACTAATTTTTCGCAATATTTAATTGTCAAACGCCTTGCCGCTGTTAATGAAAATATCTGCGTTGTTGGCGATGATGCGCAAAGTATTTATGCGTTTCGCGGTGCAAATATTCAAAATATCTTAAATTTCCAGAAGGATTATCCAGATGTAAAGGTTTTTAAGCTCGAGCAAAATTATCGATCTACAAAGATGATCGTAAATGCTGCAAACAGTATTATCGAAAAAAACACGAACCAATTAGAGAAAAATGTTTTTTCGGAAAACGAAGATGGTGAAAAGATAAAAGTTAAACGAGCATTTTCTGACAACGAAGAGGGAAAGATTGTTGCGGAAGCTATTGCACAGAAGCGTTCACTCGAGGGATCAAATTATAAAGACTTTGCGATACTTTATCGTACAAACGCGCAGTCGCGCTCTATGGAGGAGGCTTTGCGTAAATTAGGTGTGCCATACAAGCTGCATGGAGGAACCTCATTTTATCAACGTAAGGAGATTAAGGATTTAATTGCATATTTCCGATTAACCTTTAACCCGAATGATGAGGAGGCGCTGAAAAGAGTTATTAATTACCCTAGGAGGGGAATTGGTGATACGACAGTGGAGAAGATTATGGTTGCTGCTGATCAGCAGCAGTACAGGCTTTGGGATGTTGTGTCAAATGCGCAAATGTTTTTAGATGGGCGCAGTGCGTCTGCTGTAGGAAACTTTGGATTAATGATTCAGAGTTTTCAAGCAATGGCCAAATCGAATAGTGCTTTTGAAACAGCTATGCATATCGCACAACATTCCGGTATATTGAAAGATCTTTATGAGGATAAATCTGTTGAAGGGCTAAGTCGTTATGAAAATATCCAGGAATTGCTAAACGGTATTAAAGAGTTTTCAGAAAGGGAAGATATTGAGGATAAAGGATTAGATATCTTTATGCAAGATATTGCGTTATTAACAAATGATGATAACGACAAGGATCCGAATGCGGATACAGTTTCTTTGATGACCATTCATTCATCCAAAGGGTTGGAATTTCCAAATGTCTTTATTGTTGGGTTAGAAGAAAATCTATTTCCGTCCCAACTGTCATTAAATTCTCGTTCTGAACTTGAAGAGGAGCGACGCCTTTTTTACGTTGCGGTTACTCGAGCGGAAAAGATGCTTCATTTATCCTATGCGACCTCACGTTATCGTTGGGGGTCATTGAACAACTGTGAGCCTAGTCGTTTTCTTGATGAACTAAATCCAGCGTGCTTGGATATAGATTTTCAGCAGCGATCGATTTCTACCGGAATGGATAACGGTTTTCAGTCTGAGCGTTTAGCGTGGAAGCAGAAAGATACGGATACCTACTCTAAGCCAAAGCCTAAAGTGGTGAAAACGACTTCTATATTACCGAAGGCACACGTTCCTTCCGAGAACTTTGCTCCCTCGGATACTGCCGGTTTACAAGTGGGTATGGATGTAGAGCACGAACGATTTGGCTACGGTAAAGTAGTAAGTCTAGAAGGTAATAGACCTGATCTAAAAGCAACTATTTTCTTCAAAGAGTTGGGACAGAAACAATTGTTGCTTAAATTTGCCAAACTTAGGATAGTATAAATTACCACATAAAACAATAACGGCGCTAATTACACGTTAGATTAGCGTGAAACAACACAATATGGAATTCGATTACAATAGTACCCGTTCAAAGCTTATTTTGGCGGAATATGGGAGGAATGTACAAAATATGGTAGACTATATTTGCTCACTTCCGACCAAAGATGATAGAAACCGCTATGCTCAGGTTGTCATTGATATGATGGGGGTTCTTAATCCCCACTTGAGAGACGTTTCGGATTTCAAGCATAAGTTATGGGATCACCTTCATATTATTTCTGATTTTAAGATCGATGTGGACTCTCCATATCCTGTTCCTGATCCGAAGGCGATTCACCAAAAGCCTGAGTTGTTAGGGTATCCTCAGCATAGGATACGGTTTAAACATTACGGTTTTACCGTGGAGCGTATGATCGAGAAAGCTTTAGCAATGCCTAGTTCTGAGAATCGTCAGCGTATGGCAATATCTATTGCTAATTTCATGAAGATGGCCTATATGACTTGGAATAAAGACAGTGTTCAAGATGAGCATATAATTCAGGATTTAACTGAGCTTTCAAAAGGGCAGCTTGCGTTGCCTGCAGATACAGTGTTAACCAAATTAGATTTCAAAACACCTCCTCCGGGAAACCGTATAAAATCTGCAAGTAATTCAAATACCTCTAATCAACGGAGTAATCAGGGAAGTTCTGGTCATAATAACAACAACAATAATAACAAGAAACATTCTGGCGCAAAGAAAAGTTTTGGAGCTGGGCCGAAGAAGAGCCATTTTAAACGGTAGATTCTTGTTAACTACGCATACTACTTGAGAGCAATTGTGTGACGAAATTCGTTATTCAATCGCTCTCTTTTTAATTTTTTTGAGATACCATAAAATAAAGAAACGATATATGAATGCATTCGAAATAATCGGAGGGAAGAAGCTGAAAGGTGAGATCGTCCCCCAGGGGGCTAAAAACGAGGCGCTGCAAATATTGTCTGCAGTGTTGTTGACGGACGAGAAGATAACCATTAGCAATATTCCGGATATTAAAGATGTAAATAAGCTTATCGATTTATTAGGTTCATTGGGTGTGGAAGTCAATCGCCTAAACAAGGATACCTATGAGTTCCAAGCGAACGATATAAATATCGATTATTTTCAATCGGAAGAATTTAAACAAAAAGGGGGAGGGCTTCGCGGTTCCATTATGATTGTCGGGCCACTATTAGCGCGCTTTGGTAAAGCTGCGATTCCAAAACCAGGTGGAGATAAGATAGGTAGACGGCGTTTAGATACCCATTTTCTTGGATTCGAAAAGCTCGGAGCAAAGTTTGTGTACGACTCGGAAAAGAATTTTTTTAATGTAGATGCCACTCAATTACGAGGGGCTTATATTTTGATGGATGAGGCATCGGTCACAGGAACAGCGAATATAGTTATGGCTGCTGTCTTAGCTAAAGGAACGACAACTATTTATAATGCGGCCTGCGAGCCCTATTTACAACAATTATGTAAGATGTTAAATCGCATGGGCGCGAACATCTCTGGTATTGGGTCCAACCTGCTTACAATTCAAGGGGTTGATAAATTAGGAGGGACAACACATCGGATGTTGCCGGATATGATTGAGATTGGCTCTTTTATAGGCTTAGCCGCTTTAACAGGGTCCGAAATAACTATCAAAGATGTGCATTTTGAAGAATTGGGGATTATTCCAACAGTATTCGCTAAGCTAGGTATCCAATTTGAGCTCCGTGGAGATGATGTATTTATACCAGCGCAAGAATATTATGAAATTGATACATTTATTGATGGATCGATCTTGACAGTATCTGATGCTCCATGGCCAGGATTTACACCCGATTTATTAAGCATCGTTCTTGTGACTGCAATCCAAGCAAAGGGTAATGTTCTTATCCATCAGAAGATGTTTGAAAGTAGATTGTTCTTTGTGGACAAATTGATCGATATGGGCGCCCAAATAATTCTCTGCGATCCACATAGAGCGACCGTAATTGGTCTTAATAATCAAACT
>NZ_JABMCQ010000198.1 GCF_013179575.1 Sphingobacterium shayense
TATATTAGATCGGGTAAGTTTGGTGATATAAATATGGTGGAAATGACCTGGAATGTAAATCAGCCGGGACGTTGGCGCCTTCCGAAACTGGTCAGCGAAATCCGCGAACAGGACACGGACTGGGATCGCTTTTTGATGAACCGACCTAAAGTTGCTTGGGATCCCCGAAAATATTTAGAGTACCGCTTGTTTTGGCCCTATTCGTCAGGCATTTGGGGACAATGGATGGCACACCAAATTGACACCGTACACTGGTTTTCGGGCTTAGATCACCCGCGAAGCGTCGTAGCCAATGGCGGAATTTATACATGGAAAGATGGCCGAGAGAATCCCGACACAGCAACCGCAGTGATGGATTATGGGCCCTCAAACGATATGACAAAAGGATTCCAGGTTCTCTATTCTTCACGTTTCACGAATTCTGCGGGCGATATTAAAGAACTCTATTACTCCAACGGTGGCATGCTAAACCTAGACACCAACGAAGTGACTGCAGAGGGTGGATTGAGCGCAGGTGCAGCAGCAGCTATGGGGATGAAACCAAACTTGCTGACTCCTTTTAAGCTTTCAGATGCAGCAAAAATCGAAACTTCAGCAAATACTGGCGGTGATCCGATGACTTCACTTCATATGCGTAACTGGATGGACTGTGTTCGCAACAGAAAAACACCGAATGCATCCGTAGAAGCGGGTTACAACCATTCGGTCGCAAATATTATGGCAAGAACAGCGATGGAGACAGGTAAGAAAGTGACATTTGATGACGCTAAACAAGAAGTTGTTACAAGTTAATAGAAACCGAATAGACTAGACAGCAAAATGATTAAAAATTTTAAAATATCCTCCTCCATTTTCGTGGGGGGACTTATCCTATTTGCAGGATGCAGCGGCCAGTCCTCTCAAGAGCAAGCACGTTTCAGTGTCGTGGAAAATACAGAGGCAAAACGTGTCGACGTCACGATAGACGGCGAACCGTTTACTTCTTATATCTATCCGAATGAATTAATGAAGCCCGTCTTATATCCACTACGGACAACTAAAGGTACCCTAATTACTAGGGGCTGGCCGCTAGACCCTCGACCAGGAGAACGTGTCGACCATCCTCACCATGTTGGTCTGTGGTTCAACTATGGAGACGTTAACGGTCTTGATTTTTGGAACAACTCAACGGATATTCCGGCGGAGAAGAAAGAAGGCTATGGCACTATTAAACATGTTTCAGTTGACAAGATAACCGCTGACAATGAAAAAGCAGTGTTAGAGGTGACAAAGGATTGGCAAAAACCAGATGGCACAAGCTTAATCAAAGAGGAAACCAAGTATACTTTCACACAAAATAACGATGAACGTGCTATAGAGTTAACAACTAAATTGACCGCCCTAAATGAAGATGTTTCATTTAGGGATAACAAAGAAGGATTACTGGGAATCCGTTTAGCGCGGGAGCTCGAACATCCCTCCGATAAACCTGAAAAATTCACAGATGCCAACGGTATTGTTACCGATGTTGCAGAAACGAATAATGTCGGTGTGAGTGGAAAATATATTAGTAGCGAAGGTCTTGAAGGTGATAACGTATGGGGTACACGCGCGAAGTGGGTAAATCTAACCGGCAAAATAGGTAACGAGCCGATTTCGCTAGTTATTCTTGATAATCCCGATAACGTGGGTTATCCTAGCTACTGGCACGCTCGCGGTTATGGTTTGTTTGCTGCAAATCCTTTAGGACAAAAAGAATTTAGCGAAGGGAAGGAAACGTTGGATTACAAACTGAAAGCGGGACAATCTGTAACTTTTAAGTATAAAGTTCTCATTAATTCAGGCAGTGTTCTTTCTGATCAACAGGTAAACGACGAGCTTGATGCTTTTACAAAGGGTAAGAAATAATCCGTTCAAGATTTTTGACACAAACCCAAATATTCTTAAATATTTGGTAGCATGCCTCTCTTACAAAAACTAGATTTAAGAAGGAAGCGAATAGTCGGTCTATTAAAGGTCGACTATTTGTTTCCTAAGTAACCTTCAAGAGATAATTAGCCAGTGCATATCCAGATATACTTTCTAGAACCATCCTTTTTAATAGCTCATCTGATTATCGAGCCATATCGTCAGAGACATCGTCTTTCGAGCATAAATTAAACAAAAAATGTATGAAATTGTTTATCTTACAGTAGTTCAGAAAATATAGTATGATTAAACAAAAACCAAATAACGATGGTTGTCATTTCATCGTTCAGAACGTCCTTAAAGAATGTCCAAATCTAACAATTAGAAAGGCATAGATATTGCAGTTGAAATTGAAAATCAAAAATTATGAATTTAAAACGCACCTTTGGAACCATCCTCACGCTTTTAGGAATCATCGGACTTATTTATACCGGATACGAGATAATCAACAAGAGCTCCGATTATACAACGCTTATTGTCGTAGGCGTTATAGGGCTAATTTTCTTTTCTTCAGGCCTCTCATTAGTAAGAAACACAAAAGACGAAGCATAGTCAAACTTGGACAGGGCTTTGGGTGAATAGAAATCTCCATCCTAAATAGAGCCTGGTGCTTATTTTAGGTGTTACAGTTGATTTTTGGCCATAGATAACATGCATGAAATAGCTGTTTTTAGTGAAAGGTAAAATTATAGCAGGGGCATACATTCATTCACGGCTGAAGAATCCTCGAAAAGTAATCAGTACTATGTTCGACATTTCTAAAGTGATACCAAGGTCTCGCTTCAACATTCAATAAAGCAACCGGGAATAGCCCGGTCACTTTATAAAAAAAAAGAATTAATTATTATTTTAAATCGTAGCGATCTGCATTCATCACCTTGTTCCAGGCCCTAACAAAATCGTTTACGAATTTTTCGGATGCATCGTCCGAAGCATAAACTTCTGCCACCGCTCGCAATTCAGAATTAGAACCGAAAACCAAATCCGCTCTAGTCGCTGTCCACTTCGCCGTACCAGACTTACGATCAGTCCCTAGATAAACCTCTTTCGACTCATCTAAGGCTTTCCATTGTGTCCCCATATCTAGCAAATTAATGAAGAAATCGTTGGTCAGGTGATTCGGTCGTTCGGTCAAAATCCCATGGTTCGAATTATCGAAATTTATGTTTATTGAGCGCAAGCCACCCAAAAGCACAGTGAGTTCCGGAACGGTGAGTTGCAACAAATGAGCTTTATCGACCAACAATTCTTCGGTGGAAACTCCCTTGATTGTCGATTTTCTATAGTTTCTAAATCCGTCGGCGACCGGTTCTAACCATTTTACGGAGTCAATATCAGTGTCCTCCTGCGTAGCATCAGCGCGTCCCGGTTCAAAAGGAACCAATATATCATATCCAGCATTTTTGGCAGCTTGTTCAATTCCGACTGCTCCGCCAAGAATAATAAGGTCTGCAAATGAGATCGTTTTTCCGGTCGCGTTAAATGAACTTTGAATGCCTTCGAGCACTTTTAGAACCCGACTAAGCTGCACAGGATTATTAACCTCCCAGTTCTTCATCGGCTCTAGCCGAATCCGTGCGCCATTCGCTCCTCCCCGCTTGTCCGACCCCCTAAAAGTCGATGCAGATGCCCATGCCGTTCCTACCAGTTCTGGAATACTCAACTCTGAATCGTTAATTCGTCTCTTTAGTTCTTCCACGTCCGATTGCTCAACCAATGCGTGATTAATCTTTGGAACTGGATCCTGCCACAGGAATACCTGGTTAGGAGCATCTTCTCCCAAGTAGCGTTCCTTTGGCCCCATATCGCGGTGCGTTAATTTAAACCAAGCTTTCGCGAAGGCGTCGGCAAACTGGTCGGGATTCTCGAGAAATCGTCTTCCGATCTTCTCATAGATTGGATCGACACGCAGAGCTATGTCGGAGGTTAACATAGTTGGGCGATGCTTTTTCGAGGAATCATGCGCATCAGGAATAATATTCCCAGTTCCTTTCGCTACCCATTGGTGGGCTCCCGCAGGAGATTTCGTTAGTTCCCAGTCGAACCCATACAAGTAAGTTAAAAACAAATTTGACCACTCAGTCGGCTTACTTGTCCATGTCACCTCCAGGCCAGATGTAATTGTGTCGCCTCCTTTCCCTGTACCGTAGCTATTGTGCCATCCCAGTCCTTGCATCTCCAAATCAGACCCTTCTGGTTCCGGTCCTACATGATCTGCTGAAGCTGCACCGTGCGTTTTACCAAACGTATGCCCTCCCGCTATTAATGCCAAAGTTTCCTCATCATCCATTGCCATACGACCAAATGTATCGCGAATATCACGTGCCGAGGCTAAAGGATCAGGATTTCCATCTGGTCCTTCGGGATTCACATATATAAGTCCCATCTGTACGGCCGCTAAAGGATCTTCCAAATCACGGCTGTGAATTTTTCCATCTGCATCGTCGTCAGATGAAACGACCCCATGGTCATCGGACACACCTTGCGAACCGTGGGAATAACGGATGTCTCCCCCTAACCATGTCTTTTCCGAACCCCAATACACGTCCATGTCCGGCTCCCATACATCGGGACGCCCTCCAGCGAAACCTAACGTTTTAAATCCCATTGACTCTAATGCCATATTCCCTGCTAGAATAATCAAATCGGCCCACGAAATCTTACGTCCATATTTCTGTTTAATAGGCCACAACAAACGACGAGCCTTATCTAAGGACACATTATCCGGCCACGAATTCAATGGCGCGAAGCGCTGCTGCCCGGCACCTGCACCTCCACGCCCATCCTGCACTCGATACGTACCAGCACTATGCCAAGCCATACGTATGAAAAGTGGGCCATAGTGACCAAAATCTGCAGGCCACCAATCTTGCGAATCCGTCATAAGTTCTTTCAAATCGCGTTTTAGCGCCTGTAGATCCAACGATTTAAATTCCTCGGCATAATCAAAGGCGGGCCCCATTGGATTACCCCTCTCGGAATGCTGTTTCAAAATATGCAATTGTAACTGGTTCGGCCACCAATCTTTATTTTGTGTCCCTCTGCCTGCTACTCCTTTTTTTACCATACTGCCATTGTGGAATGGGCATTTACTAATATCTTCGTTTCTATTCTCCATCATTATTGCGTTTTTCTATAAAATTAAATTGTCTGCTAATTCAAAACTAATTAAAATGCTACCCCATAGAAAATCAGTATTATTGATGAGGTATAAGTTTTGCTGATAAAACCGTCTGCATACTCCTTTGGACAGAATCCTGCGATTCCCTGAGTCTACTTTATTTTTTTAACTCCTCCCTATCGACATATTTATCATAACTATCCTTGATATACATAATGATTTCATATTCAGACATGGCTCTGGCCGAATCGACGGGGGGGCGATATAACTGCATAAATGTTTGCAGCGAATCGCCCTCAAGACCGGTTACTTTAAAAATCATTGCTTTCGAAAAAATGTTATCCACATATCTTTCCTCTTCCTCTTTTATCAACACTTTTTGTAGCTTCGATTGAGGGGATTTTCTCTTCCTCAACATCGATATAACGGAAAGCACATCAATGCTGATCAGTGCGGCCGTACTATTGTTTGCCAAAAAAGAAGGTCTGGGAGCATTTGATGCGTAGTTTTTGGGTATGAAAATATCTTTAAACTTCGGTTTAGCATGATTGAAGGTCTTGGCAAATTCTTGTCGAAATTTTAATGAATCTGCGCGGTAATTTCTCAATGCCCTAACTTTTACTTCGTCGATTAATATTGGATTTTGAATCAAGGTAACGTGTGATTCGGCATCCACGGTCCGTATTATATGGTTTAGCCTGTGGTAACCAATCGAAAAAAAAGCTACGGTGTCACCAATTTTGACATTTGAAAGCGAAAACTTGCCGTCCTCGTCGGAATAGGTGATCTGTGAGCCCAATTGTATCGAAACGCCGTAGAGGTAATTGCCAGAATTCTGATCCGTAATGACACCTTTCCAACTCTGCGCGGACGATGAAATAGCGAAAAAAAGAAATAGAACCACCAACCTTAGACCACTCATTTTCAATATTTTATTATAAAAATATTGAAAAGAAAGCATCTAAAAATGCTATTAACCGTTTTTAACATTTGGTAGTGGCAAACAACGTATGAAAAAACCGATTACGTAGCGATTTGTCTAGGGACGGGTATCAACACGATCTTTAATGTTATTACACACTCACTAAAACAGTTTTTCTAATTTAAGTTCAATGAATTCTATCCATTCTTTATTCTCCGATTGAATAGACCAATTCCCGATAATTTCGGAGTTCTCTTCAT
>NZ_JABMCQ010000199.1 GCF_013179575.1 Sphingobacterium shayense
GTTGTCTTATCGGCGCGAGGTGTGTTTTTCCCAAGTTCTTCAATCTCCTGCGGTGTTGCTCCGACCGGTATATCGACTACGGGAGTCGGGCCAAAAGTATTATATAAATAATAATAGGAAACTGCTCGTATAAACCGAGCCTCTGCTTTTACTCTATTTACCTTTTCGGGATCTAAACCTGTAACTTGATCAGTCAAAACGATGACAGAATTTGCACTTGCCACTGCTTGATACATTTTTTGCCAAAACGAATTTAGAAAGCTATTGTTTACTGCCCAAGTGAACTGAATAAACGGTGCTGCATCTTTTTCTAAACCTCCGCCTGTCTCGAAAGCAATATCTGTATTAAATTCGTTCATCATATAGGTATAGTTCCTGTGGTCGTATCCTATGATCCGTGAACGCGCATAAGCTCCCGTCAGCAATGCATCTATACCGGTCTCATCTTGTAAGAACTTATCCGGATCATATTCCGTATACACTTCTTCCTCCAAAAAAGAGTTACATCCCGAGCCCCCAATTATTAAGGCCAAGAGCATTATATATTTTCCAAGTTGTATTTTCATGATTTTCAAGTTAAAGGGTTAGGTTAACGCCCACACGCACTGTTCGCGCGAGAGGATAGCTGTTGTATGCGACTTTAGAAGTTGAACTAGTTCCAGTTGCTGATGCGTCAGGGTCATATCCTTCATATTTTGTCCATGTCATTAGGTTTTCTAACGATAAAAAAACATTTAACCTATTGATTTTCTCACCACCGGAAAAAAGTTCATAGTTTATATTGACATTTTTCAACCGCAAAAAAGAAGCATCTTGAATGGTCATGGAATTAATAATATAATCACCACCATACATTGTAGGATTGACCGCACTCGGGTACTTAGAGCTAGGGTTCTCCGGCGTCCAACGATTTAACAGATAATTTGCGAGTCTATTTCGATATTCATTCGTCGGGTATAATGTTTCGGTGACGTTTGCATCTAACATGCTAATTCCACCTACATATTGAAGCAAGAAATCAAGACTGATATTTTTATAACGGAAACTATTCGACAAACTCATATTCAACGTAGGAAAAGGTTTACCTAAAATTGTTCGATCGTTCAAGTCCAGTTTACCGTCTTGGTTTTGGTCGACGAAACGGATGTGCCCCGGTTTAGCATTAGGCTGTACAGAATTCACAATCTCCTGTTCGTTTTGGAAAATGCCGTCGGTTTCAAACCCATAAAAAGATAACATTGCATGTCCTCGTTCTACTAATTGATAATTGGAGATGAAGCTAGCGATTCCTCCGGTTATTAACTGCGGAATGAAATCGGGTAATTCTTTTACTTCATTTTTCAGGAGCGCTAAGTTCAACTGGGTATCCCACTGCCAAGTTGGACGTCGAAAGTTTTTGGAGTTAAGTTGAAAATCAATCCCTCGATTTTCGACATTCCCATAGTTCACCATATAACTGCTGAAGCCTACAACGGAAGGTATTGGCTTACTAAATAGCTGATCCTTGGTATTACGTTTAAACGCATCTACCGAGCCGCTTATTCTACCCTTTAAAAGCTCGAAATCGACTCCAATATTAATCTCTTCTGTCGTCTCCCATCTAAGGTTTCTATTGGGCAAACGCGCAGGCACAACGCCTTGGTATATTTCACTTCCAAAAACCGCATTTCCGGACGCTACAAGTGTATTGATCGTCTGATAATTTGAGATACCCTGATTTCCTAGTTGACCATACCCCAATCTAAGTTTAAGACTGTTTCCGCGATCTTTCCAATCAGCGAGGAAGTCTTCTTCACTTATCCTCCATGCTAACGCTCCCGATGGGAAAACAGCATATTTTCTATCATCAGAAAATCTAGAAGTACCATCCGCCCTAAGCGATGCCGTTACCAGGTATCTACCATCAAAGTTGTAGTTAACACGTCCTAAGATCCCATTTAGCCTGTTGCGGCTCTTGGAGGATTCAACCAAATCACTTTTATCGCCGTCTCCGCTTTGAAGTAAGTTATACGATGTCACATCAGATAAAAAACGCATAGCGCTAGCACCGACTCCCTCGGCTCCAAACTCTTCAAACGTCGTTCCAGCCATCACCTTAAGATCGTGAGCTCCCGATGTATATTGATAATTTGCAATAAACTCTCCCAGCCACTGATAACCGCTGGATGCGTTCTTCATACCGATTCCACCGCTAGAGAGTCCATTTATTGTACTGCGGTCCGTATACCTTGACTGCATGGAATTCGCTGTACTTCCACCAAGCCTGACTGTTCCAGTAAATCCCTTAAAGAACGTGATATCGGTGGTAAACGAGCCATAAAACGTATTATTTAAATTGTTCTGCTCAATGCCATTTATTAAGGCCAGTGGATTATCCAGTGCGATAAAGTTATTAAGATAATATCGCCCGTTCGCATCTTTACCCGCTGGCAAAGTAGGATCAAACTGTATTGCCGAATTTAATGCCCCAGCGTTCTCGTTGACGCCACCTGAAGCGTATAGCGCCTTCTGTTTACCCCGCGTATAGTTACCGTTAATGGTAAATTTTATAAAATCTTTTGGCCTAAACTCCAAATTAGTTCGAAAATTAAGCTTGTCATACCCAGAATTCCTCACCAAGCCATCCTGTCCAAAATAATTCACCCCACTGTAAAACCTACTTTTGTCCCCTCCTCCTGAAAAACTTATTTGGTGATTCTGTACTATCGCATTTTTTTGGAATAATTCATTCTGCCAGTTTGTACCTTCACCAACTTTTTCGATTTCCTCAGCACTATATATAAGATCCCGTCCAGCGTCCTTTCGTATGCCGTTGAGTACTTCCATATACTCGCGTCCATTAAGGACATCTAGTTTTTTTGAGACATTTTGCATGCCAACATAATTATCATAGCGCATTTGGGCTACCCCTGATTTGCCTTTTTTCGTTGTGATAAGAACAACTCCATTTGCGGCCCGCGTGCCATATATTGCTGCGGCAGATGCATCCTTCAAAACATCTATGGATTCAATATCATCGGGACTCAGACTGGCTGGATCAATCCCCGGGAGGCCATCTACAACAACTAGTGCATCGTTATTACTATTTATGGATCCCGCACCACGAATTTGAATTTTTGTTCCTGCGCCTGGTGCCGAACTCGTTTGGCTAATTGTCACCCCTGGCGCCTTTCCATTGATAAGCTGAAAAGCATTGATATTTGCTCCTTTAGTAAAATCTTTAGCCTGCACACCGACAATTGACCCTGTCAGATCAGACTTACGCTGCGTCCCGTATCCCACAACGACAACCTCATCAAGGGTTTCCAAGCTTGGTGACAATGTGATCGAAAGATTTTCAAATCCATCATAGGAATGGGTTTTGGTCTGGAATCCTATGTAGCTGATTCGCAGCTCTCCTTGAGCCGGTGCTCTGTCGAACTCGAAATGCCCATTTGCATCGCTTGAGGTCTCTTGGTTGGCATTAATTAGGGTAACACTTGCCCCAACAATCACCTGTCCACTTGAAGACAGAACAGTTCCCTGTAACGAGCGTTGCTTCACAACGCTGCCATTGATCTGCTTTTTCGGATGGATCAATATGGTGCCCCCCGAAAATTCGTAGGTCAAATTTTTATCTCCCAGCACTTTCTCTAACACGGCTTTTAAGGGCACATTCCGTATGTCTAAGTAAACCCGTTGATCTTCATTTACCAAACGGCTATTATAAAGGAAATCCTTCCCTGTCTGCTTCCGGATCTTTCCTAAGACGGTTTTAAGGGTCGCTCCTTCCGTCTTTAAAGTCACATTTTGTCCATAACCTGCAGCACAAACATGAACAGCTGTTATGCAAAGTAGCACAATGATTAGTTTCATACAAATCAAGGTTTTGACAAATTTCCTAAACAGGAAATGCCATAATACATTAGATTCTTTATACATTTGAGTAGGTATAAATTAATTGATTAAGTAGTATAAATTTTGGTCAGTTAATTGCCGCGGAGATGTTGCAGCATCTCCGCTTTCTTATAGTTTTATTTATCTAAAACATATATTCCTCCTTTTTTCGTCGTGAATTTTAGATTTGATACCCGTTCAAGCTTTCGCAATAGATCGTCAATTCTTTCCGACTTTTTATAGGTTCCGGAAAAACGATCTAAACTTTTCGCTTTAATAACAACATCTTTTACGTTATACCAGACTTTTATTTCATCCATCAATTGCTCGATAGTCAAATCGTCGAACTTAAAATAACCTTGCTGCCATGCTAAGAGGTCCGTGGTATCCACCGTCGATCGCTCCAATTTACCATTGTCGTACGTCGCCCGCTCCCCTGGCGATAGCCTGAGTGTACTTCTCTTGCTAGAGACGACAACGCTCCCCTCCAACAGCGTTACACTTTCTGAAGCCTCAGGATAGGCGGAAACGGTAAAATGCGTACCCAAAACTTTCGTTGTACTTTCTGCAGTACGTACCAAAAAAGGCTTTTCAGCATTGTGAGCCACTTCAAAATAAGCCTCCCCAACGACAGTCACGACTCGTTCCCTCCCTTTAAATATTAAAGGAAAGCTCATCGTTGAGTTATGGTTAAGCCAAACATTTGTACCGTCCGCAAGCTCGATTCGCTCGATTCCGGCTTTGCTTTTTATGGTCATGTGAGGTGTGCTTAATAGCCGATCAGCAGCACTCGCTGCGATGGCTATCTTACCTGTTGTATCGCGCTGAATACCAAATATCGATAGCTGCGCCTCAGCAACGGGTTCTAACTGTGTCCCCGTAATAGTACTTGCATATATTTTACCTGACTCTGATTTGAGTGTTATATGTTCCGCAAGTTTCGAAACTTGCTGCCCAGAACTACCCAAGTGAAAATTATATAGCAAAGCAAACATAATCATACTACCGACGACCGCCGCGGCAACTAACAACCATCCCCTGTTCGAGTTACCTGTGGAAGGCAATTCCTTTGAGATGGAGTCCCATATCGCTTCCTTTTCCGTTTCGTCGACCTGAATTTTTTTGCCGTATTTTTGATAATAATCAAAAAATTTCTGCTGTAGGTTTTCCGACGGATTATTGGTGAACATATCGATCAGCTCATCATTGTTATGATGATCCTTTCGGTTCTTAAAAAAACGCTGTATTAATTTATCTACGTTATCCTTATTCATAATGAAGCCTGTTCATTATAAGAACAACTTTGGATAAGGGGAAGGACTAGTCTATTGGAAAAAAAAGTGTAAAATAAAAAAAGAAAACGGAGCTGAAAACTTGTCGTTCATCGGAAACTCCCGTCGGATCACCTTTAATGCGCAAACAAGATGATTTTTAACCGTGTTGGTAGAAATCGAAAGCCGCGTAGAAATTTCTTTGTGTGTCAAGCCGTCAATACGACTCATTCGAAACACCTGTTGCTGTCTGGTTGGAAGCTTACAAATGACACGCTCCAAAGCTTCCTCAATTTCCTTCTCAATGAAACTATTATCCGTGACAAAATCTCCGTAATCATTCGCTGATATTTCTCGAAATACAAACCTTTCGCGTTTCAAGGTTTTCAAAAGGTTAAAACTTTTGTTTCGACAAATGACAAATATAAATGCACGGATGTTACTTTCTTCGTTCAAGTCTGCGCGCACTGACCATAACTTCAGAAATGTATCTTGAACTATCTGGCGAGCATAATCTTCGTCGTCCACGATATTAAAAGCGAGCTGATACACCATAGGAAAATATAGATCATATAGTGTGCGTAATGCTCTTTGGCTGCCCAGAGCCAGTTCTTTCAATATAATGGTATGGTTACTCAAGTCTATTGCGTTAGTCAACCAAAAATAAACTTTTTCATCCGGTTATCAAGGATTTTCTGATGTAGAGGGTAGTTATTTTCAAAAAAATGACGCTACATTCTACCGCACTTCCAGTGCCTTTCACATGGAAAGATTGATTTCGCTGACATATAAAAACAACATGTATCAATAGGAATTTTCAACCATATCGCCACATTTTAAAAGTTTTCTGGAAACTCATCCGTCCAAGTTGTAAAACGCCAGCCAGAGGCCTCCTCTTCAGTCAACAGACAGCGTTCCAATTCTTCTATACACGTTTCTTTATCAAGATTCTGCCCTATGAATACTAGTTCGTTCTTTCTATCTTCCCATTCTGGATGCCATCGATCTAAAAGATCGTTCCTAATATCC
>NZ_JABMCQ010000002.1 GCF_013179575.1 Sphingobacterium shayense
AGGTAGCGATTTCTGCTGGTTTTCGTGATCAATTTACCTACGAATTTGATGGTATAGAAGTGCTTAAAGATTCTCTGGCGAGGAAACAAGGAGGGATTTTAATATCGGCGCACGTTGGGAATTTTGAGATTGCGGAGCGATTTTTCGCAGATATCGATATTGACTTTCAGATCAATGTGGTCACTGTCGACCAAGAGCATACAGCGATTAAAGAATATATCGAGCGCGTGGCAGGAAAATCTAGTGTCAAATTTATCAAAATTACCGAGGACATGTCACATGTCTTTCAGATTAATGAAGCGCTCTCTAATAACGAGCTTATTTGTTTCACAGGGGATCGTTATTTTGTTGGTTCAAAAAAGCTGCGAGCAGAATTATTGGGTGAATTTGCAGATTTTCCGGCAGGACCTTTCTTGATAGCCTCTCGTTTACGAGCTCCACTTATTTTTGTCTATGTCATGAAGGAGAAGGGGTTACATTATCATTTATATGCCCGACAAGCTCCGGATGTTAAACACAGGGATCCAGACTCATATTTGTTAGCGTATATACAAAGCGTGGAAGGAATTTTGCGTAAATATCCGTTACAATGGTTCAATTTTTTTGACTTTTGGAATCGTAAGACTTAATTAGGTAAGCTCTCATGAAACACGTTCTATTTATTTATTTTTCCCAATCCGGTCAACTCGAAGAGATAGCTCGTTCTATTGCGACCCCTTTATTGAATGATAGTGATATAGTTGTAGATTTTTATGAGATAAAGATGGTGCATGCCTTTCCATTTCCTTGGGAGTCTGATACGTTCTTTAATGCGTTTCCGGAATCATTTCGGCAAACTCCAGAGGAAATTCATCCCCCAGCACCAAAAATACTTGAAACCAATTACGATTTGATTGTGCTACATTATCAGGTATGGTACCTCACGCCGTCAATTCCCGTCAATTCATTTTTGAAGAGTAGATTTGCTCAAAAGATATTTATGAACAAACCTGTGGTAACGGTTAGCGGAAGCCGTAATATGTGGGCATTAGCACAAGATAAGATGAAGATTCTACTTAGTAATCTTCGAGCGGACTTAGTTGGTAATATTGCGTTGACGGACAGAAACCATAATTTGATATCCGTTATAACAATAGTAGATTGGCTCTTTTCTGGAATTAAACGCAAAGCCTATGGCATTTTTCCGATGCCCGGTGTTTCTGAAGAGGAGATTCATGGGGCGTCAAAATATGGAAAAATTATTTTGAAACACCTGAAACAGGATAGCTATGTCGGTATTCAAAGTGAGTTAGTGAGAATGGGAGCTGTTGATTATCGTTTTTTCTTGGTTTCTATGGATCAAAAGGGGAACAGAATGTTTAGAATCTGGTCTAAACTTATTTTAGATAACCCTAAATACAGAAGCCGGTTAATCCGAGCTTTTAAATATTACGTTATTTTCGCAATTTACGGCATTTCGCCTATAGTGTATTTGATAGAGTTAGTATTTTTCCCACTGTTATACTTTCTGAAATATAAAAAGGAAAGAAAACATTATCAAGGATTATAAAATGTTCGAAGTATATATAAATAGAATTTCAAAATTTCTCCCAAACGGTCCAATATCCAACGAG
This sequence comes from Sphingobacterium shayense, assembly GCF_013179575.1. GTDB lineage: Bacteria > Bacteroidota > Bacteroidia > Sphingobacteriales > Sphingobacteriaceae > Sphingobacterium > Sphingobacterium shayense. Next base: position 1,614 of record NZ_JABMCQ010000002.1, read on the forward strand.
GAGATGGAATTATACCTAGGTAAAATAAACGATTATGAATCCAAAGCGCGACGAATAGTATTGCGGAATAACGGTATTCTAACACGGTATTATGCTTTAACTGAGGAAGGAAAGCCCACTCATACCAACGCCCAGTTAACGGCGGAAGCGATAAATGGATTGTTTGATAACGAGTTCTCAGCTAATGATGCGCAATTGTTATCTTGCGGAACATCATCACCGGATTACCTTATGCCCTCCCATGCTGTCATGGTACACGGTGAATTGAGGAACTGTAACCTAGAGGTTAATTCGGCTTCAGGAAATTGTTGTGCAGGGATGAATGCGTTGAAATTCGGTTATTTGTCCGTAAAAGCTGGAAATACAGATAATGCCGTATGTGCGGGGTCTGAACGGATGTCTTCTTGGATGATTGCGGATCATTTTAGCCAAGAAATTGAAAATTTAAAGCAGCTCGAGCAGCAACCGACGGTTGCATTCAATAAAGATTTTCTTCGATGGATGCTCTCGGATGGTGCAGCAGCAGTATTGTTAGAAAATAAAAAACGAGGACCGTTGGCCCTACGCATTGACTGGATGGAAGGCTATTCCTTTGCTCATGAGTTGGAGGTGTGTATGTACGCTGGAGCAGAAAAGAAGGGGGATGGGACGCTAACTTCATTCTCTGACCTGCCTTCTGAGGAATGGTTACATAGGTCTATTTTTGCCGTTAAACAAGATACGAAGCTGCTGGATCAATATATTTTGGTAAAAGGTGTTGAAAGTATGAAGGCCGCAATGGATAAACATGGAATCACCCCGAGTGATATCGATTTTTTACTTCCGCATGTTTCGTCTCATTTTTTTGTGGAAGGCCTCTACGAAGGATTCGTACAGGCGGGAATTGAAATTTCCAAAGATAAGTGGTTCATGAACTTGAAGGACGTCGGAAATGTTGGCGCTGGATCGGTCTATCTAATGTTAGAGGAACTATTTGCTTCGGGCCGGCTAATAAAAGGACAACATGTGATGCTTTGCGTTCCTGAAAGCGCACGGTTCACTTACGCCTACGCATATTTAACTGTATGTTAATGAAAATACCTATCTCTGGCGTCGATTTAAAAGAGCTCATACCTCAAAAAGATCCAATTGTGATGATAAGTTCGTTAGAAACTTACCAAGAGAATGCATTACAATCGTCATTCTTGGTGACCAAAGAATGTATTTTTATTCAAGACGTTGAGCTTGCGGAGACCGGGCTTATAGAGCACATGGCTCAATCTGTCGCTTTGCATACTGGGTACAGTTTTTATTTGCAAAATTTGCCAGCACCTATAGGATATATTGGGGCTATACAGCACGTCGAAATCCATCTTTTGCCGAAAATCGGACAGACCATATATAGTGATGTAAAGATTATACAAGAATTTTTTGGAGTCACATTAGTAGAAATAATTACTAAATTAGATGGAAAAATAATTGCTAAAGCTCAGATGAAAACCGTTATAGCCGCGCCGTGATGAACGAACAATTACAACAAATTGTTGTCGACATAGAAAATTTTTTACCCCATCGTAAGCCTATGTTGATGGTTGATAAGATAATTGCTATTTCGCCTACATATGTGTTGTGTAGCTTCGCGATCAACAGGGATAATATATTTGTTAGTGGGGATTTTTTCCAAGAAGTAGGGTTAATCGAAAATATGGCGCAGACCTGCTCATCCATAGTTGGACAAACGTTCTACGACCAAAATTATAATCCAATTTCGGATAAACGTATTATAGGTTTTATTTCTGCTATTAAACAACTTTCGATATTTAATTTACCAAAAGTTGGAGCGAATATATCAACGGATTCCACATTGACTTCGCAATTTGACGGTGAAGATTACACCATTTGCACCATGTTTGTCCAAGCTAAACATAACGAAGTGCTACTTGCAAATGCAGAGATCAACTTGTTCTTAAAAAAGCAGTAATTATGAAGAAATCAGAAGTTCCTCAGGATAACGGTCGCGTGTTTGAGAAAGGCTCACGGGAATTATATTACGCATTGGATGAAAATGGCGAATATACAACAGCGTTAAGTACAGGATGGGAGGTTAAGAATCAGGTTCAGGACCAAACGATGCTTGAGCTTCAAGAACGAATTGATCGTGCTCGAAACGATTTGAAGACAGGGTTGGTAAGCCCAATCGTTTATTTTATGGAGTTACAACGAATGGACTGGCAGATTTTGTCGGACTATACAGGTATATGGAAGTGGCGGATTAAGAGACACGCCAGACCTAAAGTGTTTGCGAAATTAAATGATCGTATTTTGAGTAAATACGCGGAAGCATTCGATATCGATATTGATGAGTTAAGGAAATATAGCGGCGTATAATGCAAATAGAATTCGAACACCGTATAAGTGCGCATTGCGAAAATGGAGTAGCATCTAATTTACTAACCAACAAAGGGCTCGCTATCAGTGAACCGATGGTTTTTGGAATAGGTTCCGGTTTGTTTTACGTGTATCTGCCCTTTTTGAAGGTCAATCATGCTCCCGGATTGAGTTATAGGCCGGCTCCCGGATGGATATTCAATCGACTTGCGAAGAGATTGGGGATTAAGATTAAGCGACTTAAATTTTCAGATAAGCGGAAAGCGCAACAGATCTTAGATGAAAATCTTCGCAATGGAACTCCATGTGGTCTGCAAGTAGGTGTATATCATTTACCTTACTTTCCCGAAGATTATAGGTTTCATTTTAATGCGCATAATATCGTTGTTTATGGTAAACAAGAAGAAGAATACTTAATAAGCGACCCGACGATGGAAACCGTCAATCGACTGACGGAGATAGAGTTAGAAAAGGTCCGTTTTGCAAAAGGAGTACTTGCTCCTCGAGGACATATTTATTACCCATTGTTTATCCCAAAAGATATTGATTGGCGAAAGGCAATCAATAAAGCAATTAAGAAAACATGTAGCGATATGCTCGCTCCTGTACCGATAATTGGTGTGCGTGGGATGCGTATGGTTGCTCGCGCTATTCGGCGATGGCCGAAGCGGGTCGGCACAAAAAAGGCCAATTACTATCTTGCGCAAATGGTGCGTATGCAAGAGGAAATCGGAACTGGCGGCGGAGGCTTTCGATATATTTATTCTGCATTCTTACAAGAAGCGGGCAGATTGGTTGAAAATGAGAGATTGTTGGAACTTTCAATGGAAATGACCGCTATTGGTGACATATGGCGTGATTTTGCTTTAGAAGCTTCGCGGGTATATAAAAAGAGAAGTAACCAGGAAGACGTATATAATAGTCTCGCTGATAGTCTTATGCATCTCGCTGATCTTGAAGAAGCATTTTTTAAGAAATTGAGACGATCACTTTGAATATGTGTGTAATCGATATAAATAGTGTAACCAAGCATTATAGGGGAGCTAGTGAAAATGCCGTAGATTCCGTAAGCTTCGCTGTCCAGGCTGGAGAGATTTTTGGGCTATTGGGGCCGAACGGCGCGGGTAAAACCACGTTGATCTCTATGCTATGCGGACTGTTACGTCCGACTTCTGGAAATTTTGAGATCTGTGGTTTAACATATAGAAAATCATCAACGGAGTTGAAAAGTCGTATTGGCGTGGTACCACAAGATTTTGCTATCTATCCTTCTTTGACTGCTAGAGAGAATCTGCAGTATTTTGGGGGCATATATAACCTTAAATCAAAAGATTTATACCACCGCGTTCAAGTTGCTTTAGAAGCTTTGGGTTTAGCACCCTATGCTGATAATCGAGTTGATACGTTTTCAGGTGGTATGAAACGGAGAGTCAATTTGCTCGCTGCAGTCTTACATAAACCCGATGTTTTATTTTTAGATGAACCTACCGTGGGTGTAGACGTGCATTCAAAAAAGGCGATTATTGAATATCTACATAAATTAAATAAACAAGGTACTACAATCGTTTATTCGTCGCATCATCTATTAGAAGCGCAAGAATTATGTAGTCGAGTTGGTATTATTGAATCTGGTAAGCTACTTCTTGACGGTGCCCCTAGAGAATTAATCGCTCAGGTGAACGAGGCCCGCGATTTGGAAGATGTGTTTATAAATCTCACAGGAAAGGGGTTGCGCGATGTTTAAAATATTATTGTCGATAAAAAAGGAGCTGCTCCTGCTTATACGTGATATTGGAGGTGTCGTGATTCTTTTTGTTATGCCCTTGCTTTTATTGATTGCAGTAACTATGGTACAAAAAGGCTCCTTTGAATCTATCCTTGGTAGTCAAGTGTCCGTACTTTTGGTAGATAATGATAAAGACAGCGTGGCTCAGGTGCTTATAGATAAGCTTGGCGAAAACGATGGCATTTTGGTAGTCGACTCCATAGATGGGCGGCCTGTAACGCAGCAGCAGGCGAAGGAATTAGTTCACAGTGGGCAGTATCAATTAGCGATAATATTACCGTCCGAATTGACTCGGGATCTACAAACGCACGTTCAACAAAATGTTGACAAGGTACTTGCAGAATTTGATTTCAGTATGGATACTGTGTCCGAAATTCCCGAAATTGTCGACCCTGGGGAAGTGATACTTTATTTTGATCCAGCTACGCAGGCCGCGTTTAAGACTGCGATTCGAATGTCAATAGATAAGCTTGTTTCGAATATTGAATCACGAGCCATTTATACAACTTTTCAGCAGGAGCTAGTCGATGATCCAACTGAAGATTTCGGTATCCAGCAGTTTATTTCTTTTAAAGAGGAGTCTTCAGGCGATAGTGGTTATCAGGAAATACCGAACGCGGCTCAACACAACGTGCCTGCATGGACGTTGTTTGCGATTTTCTTTATCGTAGTGCCGCTTTCAATAAATATCGTAAAAGAAAAATCCCAAGGGACGATGGTGCGTATCACTACGAGTCCAACATCGTATTCCGTATTCTTAGTTGGTAAGACAATATGTTATTTGATTATAAGCCTCACTCAATTTTATTTGATGGTATTGGTGGGAATGTTTCTATTTCCTTTTATAGGATTGCAGGCGTTTCAGGTAGGAGATAATTTCTTTTGGCTAAGTATCATTGCTTTGTTTAGTGGATTAGCCGCTATTGGGTTAGGTGTTTTAATCGGTACAATGGCTACGACTCAAGAACAGTCTGCTCCTTTTGGTGCAACATTAACTGTTGTTCTTGCCGCTTTCGGCGGGGTTTGGGTACCGGTATTTATAATGCCACCTTTAATGCAGACGTTTTCGGCGATATCTCCAATGAATTGGGGTTTGAACGCATTTTACGATGTATTATTGCGGCATGGAGGAATGGGCGAGATTCTCCCTGAAATTATTTTGCTATTTTTGTTTTTTGTGCTGACACTTGGGCTAGCAATATTTTATGATAAGAAGAAAAAGGCAGTTTAGTGACCCATCTTCACTCGGTGCGTCGATTGATATTTCCGTACGATTTAGCGAAGTCGATTCGCTGGGTATCGTTTGGCATGGTCATTATATTCTGTATTTTGAGCAAGGTCGTGAAGCATTTGGGAAACTGCATGGTATCGACTATTTGACTATTCAGAGCCATGGCTATACTACGCCGGTGGTGAGCAGTTCTTGTGAGCATAAGTTACCTCTACGGTACGGCGAGATAGCGCGAATAGTAACTAAATTTCGTAATACACCGGCAGCAAAGTTGATATTTCATTTTGAGATATATAATGAGCAGAATAGACTCGTTTGTACGGGTGAAACGGTCCAGGTCTTTCTAGATAGCGATAACAATTTAGTGTTAAATTTACCAAAATTTGTCCTTGATTGGAAGCGTAAAGTGGGTTTATAATTATGGAGTGGAAACCTGTATATATACATGACAGCAATTGCGTGAGTCCTCTCGGGATCGACCTGCAATCTAACTGGGCCCAGTTAACATCTGGGAGTACCGGTATTACCGAACAGAAGATTGGACCATTTGACCATGTTTTTGTAGGGAAGATTTGTAATGATCTATTAGAAAGTTTCCCTGTTGAAGATACTCATCTTGAGCGGATTCTTTTAGCCGCCGCAACGCCTGTTGTCAAGAAACATCCTCCGGGTCGCCGAACCGTACTTGTCCTTTCAACGACTAAAGGGAATGTTGATTATTTAAATTTAGATAATTTTCAACAAGCAAGATTTTCATGCTTAGCGAATAAAATCGCCCGTTGTTTGGGATTTCAAACCCAACCCATCGTAGTGTCACACGCGTGTGTTTCTGGCTTGCTTGCAGTCTCTGTTGCAAAACGCTTGATACAAATGGAGAGTTGTGATGATGCTATTGTCCTTGCAGGTGATGTCGTAAATTCTTTCGTCGTTTCAGGCTTTAATGCTTTTCAGGCGATGAGTGATGTTCCCTGTAGACCTTTTGATGTGGCCCGTTCGGGAGTGTCATTGGGTGAGGCTGCGGCTTGTGTCTATATGTCAAAAGAAAAAGGCTCGTTTCGAATATTAGGGGAAGGAGGAAGAAATGATGCAAATCATATTTCAGGCCCGTCTCGGACAGGAGAGGGTTTATACTTGAGCGTAATTTCCGCTATCAAGGAAGCACAGATCGATATCACATCAATTGATTATATCTGTGCACATGGTACCGCAACACAATACAATGATGAGATGGAGGCTATCGCTTTTGATAGGCTCGGATTGTCCAATGTACCTGTAAATAGTTTAAAGGGATATTTCGGACATACTTTAGGAGCTTCTAGCCTACTTGAGCTAGTTGTCGCAATGTATTCCATGCAAGAGTCAATGTTGCTCCCAACTTTGGGATTTCAAGAGCTTGGTGTGTCACGCGATATAAATGTTATTGATACGCTTCGAAACACGGAAATCAATTGTTTTTTGAAGACTTCATCAGGCTTCGGCGGAAGTAACGTCGCCATATTAATCGAGAAAGTATGTTAGAATCGTTCTACATCGAGAAATTCTGTAAAATCCATAAGCAGCAAATCGCGGTAGATAGTCAGATCGTATGGCGAGATGAGGAATCGCCGTTCAGCGAGTTTGTTAAAAACTCATTTCGCAATTTGCAAGTGGAATATCCCAAGTTTTACAAAATGGATCCGCTAAGTAAATTAGCTTTGCTTGCCTCTGAGTATCTCTTAAAAGATAGTTCTGATAGTAATATTGCCATTGTACTTGCAAACCAATCAGGTAGCATGGATAGCGATGTTAAACATATGCACTCTATTAGAGATCCAGAGAGTTTTTTTCCAAGTCCGGCGACATTTGTCTATACTTTAGCAAACATTTGTGCTGGAGAAATAAGTATTCGACACAATCTGCAAACAGAAAATGTATTTTTTGTAGATGATCAGTATCCTACTGACCTTATCTATGCCTATACATCCTACCTTTTGCAATCCAATCGCGCGCGAAAGGTACTCTGTGGTTGGGTAGAATATTTCCAAGAAAATTATAAAGTGGTTTTGTATCTTGTTGGTCGAGATGGCACGCAGATACATTCTGTGAAAAATATAGAAGTATTATTTTAAAAAAATGACAGAATTAAAAGAAGAATTGAAAGGTAAAATCATTGAGGTTCTCAATCTAGAGGATATAACCTTGACTGATATTCAGGATGAAGACGCTTTGTTCGGAGAAGGTTTAGGTTTGGATTCTATTGATGCCTTGGAGTTGATTGTGTTGATGGATAAAGAATATGGCATCAAATTATCGGACCCTAAAAAAGGGAAGATTATATTCCAGTCAATAAACACAATGGCCTCTTATATTTCGGAAAATCGAACGAAATAGTCTAATGGGCAAAGGAAGAGTAGCAATTACTGGAATGGGAATTATTTCTTCGATAGGTCTTACTGTCGAAGAGAATCTGCATGCACTATTAACGGAACAGCATGGCATTTCTCGATTGGAAAATTTTCCTACCAAGTGGAGTTCGGATATTCTCGTTGGAGAGGTGAAGCATACCAACGAACAGTTGGCTCGGATTTTAGATGTCGATACGACGGCAGCCTATACGCGGACAGCACTTTTGGGAATATATGCTGCAAGGCAGGCAGTATACTCGGCGGGTTTAAAAGATTTAGGGGATAATCGAACTGGTCTAATTTCTTCAACAAGTGTGGGGGGAATGGATTATACCGAAAGATATTTTTATGATTATGTAGATAACCCTGTAATACGACCTTTTATAACGACACATGACCCTGGAAGTTCAACGCAGCAGATTGCTAGTGATCTTGGAATCAAAGGTCTTGTGACGACAATTAGTACAGCCTGTTCATCGGCGGCTAATGCGATCATGATGGGCGCGCGACTGATTACTTCGGGGCGACTGGACCGGGTTATCGTTGGTGGTGCTGATGCGCTAAGTAAATTTACGATTAATGGTTTTAACACATTAATGATCCTCTCCGATAAGCCTTGTAGACCATTTGATGATCAACGTAACGGATTGAATCTTGGAGAGGCAGCAGCTTATCTGGTTTTGGAGTCAGAGAAATCTATTCAAGCGAGAGAAAGGGAGGTTTTAGCATACCTGGCTGGTTATGGGAATGCGAATGACGCTTTTCATCAAACGGCATCGTCAGCTGATGGTGAAGGTGCATATTTAGCAATGCACAAAGCGCTGACGAATGCAGGAATAGAAACTTCAGCAGTCGATTATATTAATGTGCATGGTACTGCTACGGCGAATAATGATCTTTCCGAGGGTTATGCTATATTACGTGTTTTTGGTGATAAGCCTCCCGTTTTTAGTTCTACAAAGGCATTTACAGGGCATACGCTTGCCGCCGCCGCTGCAATAGAAGCTGTCTATAGTATATTAGCAATACGTCACAATAAGGTTTTTCCAAACCTCAATTTTCAGCGAACTATGCAAGAATTTACCTTCCGTCCGCAGCCAAGTCTTTTGACACAGGATGTTTCGTGTGTGTTGTCGAATTCGTTCGGATTTGGGGGTAATTGTTCTACTTTAATTTTCACCAAAAAATGAGCAAGTGTGTCTACATTAATGGAATTGGCGCTGTTAGCACACAAGGTGCATGGCGTCTAGGTTTGTTCCATCAAGCCCAGGAATTAAATCATGGGATCAATGAGGCCGTCTCACCCTCTTATAAAGAACTTATTGCTCCAGCAATGCTCAGACGCATGTCGAATGGCGTTAAGATGGGGATATACGCGGCTCAACAGGCACTCAATGAGTCATTTATCGTTGTTCCTGACGCTGTTATCACAGGAACTGGTTTAGGGTGTTCGATAGACTCAGAGAAATTTTTGCGGGGCATATTAGACAACCAGGAAGAGTTTTTGACACCGACGTCCTTTATTCAGTCAACACACAATACCGTAGCCGCTCAGATAGCTCTTAGGCTAGGGTGCAAAGGTTATAATTTTACCTATGTACATCGTTCAGTTTCATTTGAATCGGCTGCACTCGATGGGCTAATGCAGCTCCAAGATGACCAGGTTCGTGACATTCTTTTAGGTGGAGTTGACGAGCTATCCCAGCATACCTATGGTTTGCTACAATTAATCGGCCAAATAAAACAAAATGGGCTACATGAAACGGTGAAATGCAGTGTTTCTAAAGGGGTCAATTACGCAGAAGGAGCGACATTTTTTACGCTTAGTTCAGAGCGTAAAGAAACTAGTTACGCACAACTGATTGACGTCTCCCTTCAACATGATCTCGATCATAATGAACTTTCTACTTTCGTCGAAAACTTTTTAATAGCACAAAAAATTGATTATGGACAAATAGATGCCATTGTTCTTGGGATCAACGGCGATCGAGAATACGATAAATTCTACGATATATTTGGTCAAACGTTTGGGGAGATCCCAACCCTGTATTATAAACATTTAATAGGTCAATACGACACCTCTTCGGCCTTCGGTCTCGCGGTAGCGGCACGTGTGTTAAAGGATCAAGAAATTCCGGATGTTCTTTTTTGGAATACTCATAAAATGTTCAAAACTTTAACGAACATATTAGTTTATAATCAGTTTAACGGTAAAGACCATTCTTTAATTCTTGTTCGTGCATGTTAAAGCATTCCGTTCTTTTTCCGTTATTTATTACCTTAAACAGCTTCACCTTACTAGCCGTCTTTGCAGGGCAGTCATATGTTTGGTTGTTGTTGTCTTCAATGGTTACCCTAGCGATCGTTACCTTAGGCACCTTCGATATCCGGTTAGGGTATTTCATGCCAATATATTTCAAAGGGAAGGATACAAGGGATAAATTTATTTCGTTGTCATTCGACGATGGTCCCTCGGACCATACTTCCGAAATACTTTTTCTTTTAGATAAATATAACGCCAAAGCGACATTTTTTTGTGTCGGTAAACAAGTGAAAATTTATCCAGAGATAGCAAAAAAGATTGTTAGAAATGGGCACACAATAGGAAATCATACCTTTACGCATACTCCTCAGTTTGGGTTTATGGATCGTAGGCAGGTTGAGCGGGAATTACGCGATTGCGATCGCACATTTTTAGAAGTAGTAGGCAGGGTACCTCGTCTTTTTAGACCTCCTTATGGAGTGACTAATCCTTCGATCGCGAAAACAGTCAAAGTTACAAAGCACCATGTAATTGGTTGGAGTAACCGTTCTTTAGACACGGTTATAAAGCAAGATGCTAAAATTTATAAGAGAGTCGTTAGAAGGCTTCGTAGCGGTGATATCATCCTTTTTCATGATACATCAGCACGTACCGTCGAGGTAATCAGGAGATTGTTACCTTTTTTAGTAGAAAACGGGTACGTATGCGTGACAATAGATAAATTGTTAAATTTGCAAGCGTATGAGGATTAGTTTAATATATATTATTCTGTTTATTATCCCTTTTTTGGGTTGGAGCCAATCCCGAAAAATGGATGCTACGCAAATTCAGACTTTTGAGCAGTCACTGCGTCAGCTGGATAAGGTGGAAACTCTGGAGGCAGATTTTGTACAGTATAAACATATGAGTTTTATAAAAAGGCCAATCGTTTCTAAAGGGAAACTGTATTTAAAAGGTACTAAATTACTGCGGTGGTCATATCTTTCACCCTTTGTTTATGACATGGTTTTTAAGGAAGGAACGATTCGGATTAACGACCAAGGAAATAAACGTACAATAAATATTGGTGATAGTAAGCAGTTTGAGAAGATAAGCGGTTTAGTTTCTTCAAGTATGCGTGGAGGTAGTTATAATCAAAAGGAGTTTACAGTCGGTTATTTTATTAAAGATGGAGCGAATATGGTTCGCCTTACACCCAAAGGAAACGAAGCAAAAAAATATATAGAAACGATTGAAATTATATTTTCACGATCCGACAAGAGTATACAGGAGGTCATTTTAACAGAACCATCTAAGGACTATACTCGTTTCGTGTTATCCAATAAAAAAGTAAACAAATATATCGATGATTCGATTTTTAACCTATAGTGCATTTTTAGTATTTCTTCTGTTTTCTTGTCGAAGTTATCGATACGCCGATGCGGTCGGCGTTAGACCAGCAAGCCAGGAAATAAACACCTTTTTTTTAGACACGGCTGAATCGATCGTTTATCGGGCAAAAATTGATGCATTTTCGCGAAAAATTAATGGGACAGCGCTTATAAAGACGTTAGCTCCACAGGAGCATCGCGTAGCCTTAGTCAGCGATTTTGGTCAAACTTTATTTGACGTCAGCATTTCTAATGATGACTATACGTCACATTATATCGCCCCAGACTTAGCAAAAAATACGGTGATTAATACGGTAGTAAATATCTTTCGGACTATCACCGAGCGTCGATTTGCTAATTCTGCTTTAATCTTTAAAGATAAACAACATTACCCCGTGTATGTCGTCGAAGATAGCTATTACAAGTTTAAAGAGAATAAAGTGAATAGTATAACGCAAGTTAAAAGGCTAAAAGAAGAGTTTATCGTAAATTTTACATCATCGGGAGACTCTATACCTACACATATTGACGTGCAACATAAAAAATATCCATTTACGATGAGTTTGGTCTTGGATCAGCAGGATCAATAGATCTATAATCATTAAATTTATGATGTTAAAAGAGTTTTATACGATTGAGAATATTATAGAGCACGATGTCCAGTCTTACGATGTGCAGATCCGTTTGAACCCCAAACATGATATTTTTAAGGGACATTTTCCGAATAACCCGGTAACACCGGGGGTTTGTATGATGCAAATTATTAAGGATCTAAGTGAGCATGTAACGGGAAAACAACTATTTCTAACAAAGTCTTCCAATGTAAAATTTATGGCTCTAATCAATCCAGATCAGAATCCTCTTTTGAACCTAAATTTATCCATCGAGGCAGACGAGCAATACGGATTAAAGGTGAAAAATGTAACAAGTTTTGATCAGACGGTTGCTTTGAAGCTAACTAACATATATAAAATTATAATATCATGAAAAGTCTAGCGGTTATTCTGTGCTTGTTTCTCGGCTGGATTGCCGTAGATTTGCCAACTATTCGTGAACACTTTCGCAAGGCGAAAGATTCACAATCAGCGACGGAATCACTTTATAACGAGTTGGTTGGTTATACGATGGGCGATCCAGTAGTACTTGCATATAAGGGAGCTTCTCAAACTTTAAAAGCCAGGTTTGAAAAAAATCGGGCTAAGAAAAAAGTTTTGGTCGGGCAAGGCATAAAAATTTTAGAAGAATCTGTAAAAGCGGCACCTGATGAAGTAGAAATTCGACTAGTGCGACTAGCTATTCAAGAAAATGCACCCAAAATCCTTAAGTATAAAGCAAATATGAAAGAGGACAAGCAGATGATTTTGACTAATTTCGCAGCTCAATCCGTGGCGGTCAAGAGAATAATTAGGCAGTATGTGGCACAATCCGACTATTTCTCGCAAACGGAGAAAGATAAGGTCGCAGAGTAGTTTTTCTAATGGATGAACACGAATCTATAGTATTGAAGATAGCGCAACAGGGTGTTGTTATTATTATACCAACATATAATAATGAGAAGACCCTAGCGCGTGTTATTGACGGTGTACTGGAGTATACCTCGTCTGTGATCGTCGTAGATGATGGGTCCACTGACGGCACCAAACAGATTCTTTCAAATTATCCACAAATTGATATTATTAATTGTCCCGTTAATCAGGGAAAGGGCATGGCATTGCGAAAAGGATTTCAATTTGCGTGTGCTCATGGCTTTAAATATGCAATAACGATTGATTCTGATGGTCAACATTATCCTTCCGATATTCCTGTGTTTATCAATCGTCTTGATCAGCTTGCGGAACCGACGTTGCTGATTGGTAGTCGAAACATGGCGCATGAATCGGTACCGAGGAAAAGTAGTTTTGGTAATCGGTTCTCTAATTTTTGGTTTTGGTTTGAGACAGGTGTGAAACTATCGGACACGCAATCTGGATTCCGCGCGTATCCACTTCAGGCTTTAGCAAGAAAGTACTACACTAGGAAATTTGAGTTTGAAATCGAAGTTATTGTTCGTGCGGCATGGCATAGTATTGCTGTAGAAAATGTTCCTATTCAGGTGTTGTATGATTCAAAGGAGCGTGTAAGTCATTTTCGTCCATTTAAGGATTTTACGCGGATTAGTATTTTAAATTGTGTGTTGGTTCTTCTGACCTTTTTATACATTATTCCGCGTAATTTTATAGGTAGTTTCAAAAAAAAAACTTTTACAGAATTCGTTCGTGAGAATATTTTCGGTAGCGAAGATTCTCCGGAGAAAAAGGCGTTATCCATAGGCTTAGGCGTGTTTTTCGGGATCGCACCGGTTTGGGGATTTCAAACTGCATTAACGATCACATTGGCGGTTTTTTTTCGATTAAATAAAATTTTAGCATTCGCCTTCTCAAATATCAGTTTTGCACCCTTTATACCGATCATTATTTATGTTTCGTTGTTGGTTGGCAGTGCCGTCTATCCATCGGCGGAAAGTCTTCATATAGAGTCGATTTCTTTAGATACCATAAAATCTCACCTATGGCAATATTTAACTGGTAGCTTGATTCTCGCGTTTGGAATGGCCTTATTGTTTGGCGTTTCAAGCTACATGTTTTTTAAACTTAATCAGCAACGATCAATTTCAGCACCGTAATGGACGTATTTTTTTATCAGATATATCTATGGGTGCAACGCAAGAAAATAATTTCATGCGTGATTGTTTTTTTGTTTTTGATCATTTGCACTTTTCTTGCTTCGAAAATCCGTTTTGAGGAGGATGTTACGGCGATTATTCCGAACTCCCAGCAGTCGGAGGAACTCTCCCGGGTGCTAAGTCAGATCAATTTTGCAGACAAGATTACCATACTTATTGAAAAAACGGGAAGCGGAGATTTTGGCGTAATGGCTGAAATGGCGAGACAATTTGTTGATTCAACAAGTGTAGATACTTCTTACATACGAGCGGTAACCGGTGCGATAGGGCAGAGCCAGATGGCGGATGCTGTAAATTTTGTGTATCAGAATTTACCTTTTATACTTGATCAATCGGATTATACGGTGATTCAGCAGAAACTAACTCGGGATAGCTTGCGGAGCCAGATAGAGAGCAATTATCGGCGGCTGATTTCTCCCGAAGGTATGTTTATGCGTGACATGCTGCTAAATGACCCCTTGGGCTTGACTACTATTGGATTGAAGAAAATGCAGTATAGTGCAGTTGGAGACAATTTTATTTTAGTAAACGGCTATATTTCAACTCTAGATAGCAATAAATTACTTCTTTTTATTGATCCTAAGTACCAAGGGACGGACACAGAACATAACACATTCTTTGTTGATCATTTGAATGACTTAAAAAAGCAATTGAATGAACAATATCAAGATCGAGCAGAAATATCGTATTACGGAGCGCCTTTTGTTGCTGTCGCGAATGCCAAACAGATAAAGAAGGATATTTCCACTACCGTCGTTGTTTCGATGTCAGTATTAATGGTGTTACTAGTGCTATTTTATAGACGTATCTATGTGCCTCTGTTGGTGTTTATTCCAACGGTGTGTGGTACATTATTTGCATTGGCTTGTTTGTATCTCTATAAGCCCATCATTTCAGCAGTATCGTTGAGTATCGGTGCAGTCCTTATCGGAATCACGATAGATTTTGCCCTGCATTTATTAACGCACTACAAGAAATCTGCGAATCCAAAAATGCTTTTTAAGGAGTTGACACGGCCTCTACTGATGAGCGGGGCTTGTAATGCACTAGCATTTCTTTGTCTGTTGTTTGTACATTCTGAAGCACTGGTGGATCTAGGTATTTTTGCATCAATATGTATTTTCTCCTCTGCGGTTTTTTCATTATTGATAATACCTCATTTATATCACCCAAAAGAACAACTGCGCCATAGTAATCTGATTGATAAGATTGCGTCGTTTCCTTTTGATCGGAGCAAAATTTTAATAGCAGTTTGCTTGTTGTTGATATTTGGAAGTATATTTAGTAGTGGACGAGTGAGCTTTAATAAAAATATTGCAGACCTAAATTTCGTTCCGCCAGATCTTCGATTGGCAGAAAGTAAGCTCGATAGCATAACATCTGGGTCTACAAAGTCATTGTACTTAGTGTCAACTGGGAAAAGTTTTGAAGATGCAGCGCGCCAATCAGATACTTTGTTAACTACTCTAAAACGGACGTATGATCAAGGTATTATAAATGCATATCAGGGCTTTCATATATTGCCTTTGTCGAAATCGGCTCAGCAATACAAAATAGAGCAGTGGAATAATTTTTGGACACCAGCGAAGAAACGCGCGCTTATAGAAGAATTATTGCAAGAAGAGGAACGCTATGGATTTTCTTCCGATGCACATCAATCATTTTTCGAACTCCTCGATAGACATGTTGAACCATTAAGCTTTATAGATTATCAAACGTTATCGCTGCCAGGGTTTACCGATTACATCGCCGAGCGAGATAGTTTTTATACCATATCAACTCTCGTGAAATTACCGGTTTCAAATAAAGATACTTTTGTAAAGCAGATAAATAAAGAACATAAAGTCCTTGTTGTTGATAGACAACATCTTAATGAAACTTTTTTAGGACAGCTGCGAAACGATTTTAACAGGCTTATCGGCTACTCTTTTTTAGCGGTTCTTTTGATCTTGTGGTGCTTCTTCAAAAAGATTGAACTCGTATTGCTGAGTGCGATACCGATTGGTCTTACGGGTCTGGTTACCACTGGTTTGATGGGGGTATTTGGATTGGAATTTAATATATTTAGCGCGATAGTATGTACATTGGTTTTCGGCCACGGGGTAGATTTCAGTATTTTTATGACCGCTGCCTTACAACAACAATACACGACGGGTAAGGATGAATTGCAGACCTACCGTACATCAATTCTATTGGCCGTGCTTACAACCGTGCTTGCAGTAGGCGCTCTTGTATTTGCAAAACATCCTGCGCTACTTTCAATCGCTTCGGTTTCGCTCATTGGTGTCTTTGCAGCAGTGATAATTACGTTTGTATTCTACCCGATGTTGTTCAGGTTCTTCATCTCCGATCGAGCAAAGAAGGGGCAGTCACCGTTTACTATCATCCAATTATTACTTTCATTAGCTTTTTTTGCTTATTATGGAATTGGAAGTTTTTTGATTTCAATTTTCGGATCGGTGATGCATTCTATCTTTCCCAGGGATAAAATGCATAAAGAGCTGTTCTTTAGGGGATTAATCGTTAGGTTTATGAACTCTGTGTTATCTTTGAATCCGAGGGTGAAAAGGAGATTGTTAAACCCTACTGGTGAAAGATTTCAACGGCCTGCCATAATTATAGCTAATCATAGCTCTTTCCTAGATACATTATCCATGGCGACACTTGTGCCAAAAAGTATTTTCTTGGTCAATGATTGGGTGTGGAATTCACCTATTTTTGGTCGCGCAGTACGTCTACTTGGAGCTTATCCTGTTAATAATGGACTGGAAGATGGGATAGAGGTACTCCGTCATAAGGTAGAAAATGGATATTCGTTGATTGTTTTTCCTGAAGGTACCAGGTCTTATGACAATGAAGTACGACGGTTCCATAAAGGAGCGTTCTATTTGGCAGAGAAGTTAAGTGTTGATATATTACCAGTCTATCTTTTGGGTAACGGAGACGTGCTTCCTAAAGGTGATATACTTATTCATAATGGTGTTTTAACCCAGATTGTCGGGTCTCGGATCGGGATGTTAGACCGTACATTTGGCGAGGGCTATAGTGAACGCACGAAACTTATTGCACATTATTTTCGTGCACAATACGCAGATTATAGATCGCAAGAGCAGGATCATTATTATTTCCATAAAAAAATACTGCTTGCCTACAGGTATAAACATCCGTCAATTCAACGGATGGTGGAGAAAAATTTGTCAAGTTTTGCGTCGTTTTACGAAGAGGTAGATCAGCAATTGGGCAATCAAGTTTCGGTAGTACATTTCTCTGATTCTGTTGGTGAGTTAGATTACCTGCTTTCATTGAAACAGGGGCGTAGAAAAGTTTATGGTTTAATTGAGGATCCAGAACGGAATGCAATCGCACAAAGTATCTATTGGAACATACATCGTAATATAATATTTCTGCGTTCCGCAGACGGGTTACAAGGGTATCCTTTGGTTATACATCCTAATTTCACAGCTTCGTGTCTTCCAATTGCACAGTTGCACACATTCTCAGAAATATATACCTTTAGACAGGAGGATAAACTTACTGAAAATGGCTGGACGGAAAGCCGCGTCTCAGGAATGGTGTACCGTTATTTCAAATGAACGATCAAAAACCTACATATGATGTTCTGGTTATCGGCAGTGGCTTAGGCGGACTTGTTTCCGCTGTTATTCTTGCAAAGGAAGGTAAGCGGGTGTGTGTCATTGAAAAAAATAATCAGTTTGGCGGTAATTTGCAAATATTTTCGCGCGACAAAAAGATTTTTGATACCGGGGTTCATTATATAGGGGGGCTCTCAAGAGGGCAAAATCTATCTCGTTATTTTTCATATTTAGGGATTTTTCAGGATCTTTCACTGGAAATTATGCCGGAGGTCTTTGACAAAATATACTTTGAACAGACTAATACCATCTATCCCATTGCTCAGGGTTATGATGCATTTGTTCGTCATCTTTCTGTTTTTTTTCCTGAGGAAATTGCTACCCTAGAGCAGTATGTTGAAGATTTAAAAGCTACATGCGCAGCTTTCCCTTTATATAATCTGGAAGACAGTGAAGGTTATGGGAAACAGATCATGAGACAGGGAGTTAAAGAATATTTCCAGCAGCTCACGTCAAATTCTGTTCTGCAAGGGGTCCTAGCTGGAACCAATTTTTTATATGCAGGGATCGGGGATAAAACACCGTTTTATATACATGCTCTTACCGTCAATTCCTATTTACAGAGTGCCTATCGCTGTCGCAAGGGGGGAGGCCAGATTGCTAAGTTGCTGATACGGGAACTTCGAAAACATGGCGGTGAGGCTTTTAAGCGGCAGGAAGTTACTGCTCTTGAGATGGAAAATGGTCGTATTAAGAGTATAGTAACGAGTCAGGGACATCGATTTTACGCCGACCTTTTCATCAGCAATATAGATCCTAAGGCATTCTTAGCGATGATGGGGAAAGAGCACTTTCGCCCTTCCTATTTTAATAGGATTCAAGGCCTGGAAGTTACTACATCTGCTTTTAGTTTACACGTCGTTCTACGGCCGGAAAAAATGAAGTATATTGCCTATAATCTATATGGACATAGAGATTTTACTACTGTATGGACCGCAGCGGATTATGGTATGAAAGATTGGCCCGCTATGTTTATGGTGTCTATGACCGAAGACAGCAGACATCCTGGATTTGCAGATACGGTAACGATATTGACATATATGCATTTCGATGAGGTTGAACCCTGGGAACGAACTCGTAACACGGTCGTTCTGGGGCAGGATCGCGGACCGAGCTATGAAGCATTTAAACGGACGAAGGGACAGATACTTTTGAATGACGTCTCGCGTGTTATCCCAGATTTGAATGACGCTATAAAAGATACATACATATCTACTCCACTTTCATATCGTGACTATATTGGGATGCATAAAGGAAACCTATACGGTCACGTAAAGGATATCGAGGATCCCTTGAAGACGTTTATTGCACCGAAGACCAAGGTGGATAATTTATTTTTTACGGGTCACGCGACGTCCATGCATGGTATCTTAGGTGTTACGATTGGGGCTGTAACGACCTGTTCGGAGATATTAGGGCGCTCCTATTTGTTAGAAAAGATCAGAAAGGAGACTGATGTTACGGTATAGCATTTTGTTTATAATTTCCTTAATGCTGTTGAGTTCTTGTAAGTTGTCTCGTATGCGGGCGGAGCTAGATCCAGGTTCAGTTGTTCAACCGCAAATGGACTTATTAGTTTTGAAAAGTGATTCCTTAATGTTTTCGGGGGATGACTATATGGTGAAAAATGAATTAGCCAATTGGGAATTATATGTTCAAGGAAGTCCCGAGGTAATCGGAGCAAAAATCGGGTTGTTGTCGAAGGATTTATATCGGAATCAAGAAAATATTTTTGCTGAAAAGCTGTTAGAGTTAGTACCGTCAAAAAGAAAACAAAAGAGAATAATGTCTTTTTTGAATTGGTATACACGAAAGCTTGATGATTATATTCCTAAGGAATACTTGAAGGAGATTTATGCGCTTTCAAAGTTTTTGGATACGACATATAACTATTTGGGAAGTCCTTATCAACGAACTCTATGGATGCATGGTGCCCATGATATTGGCCATGTGTTGCAGGATTTGGCTATGGTAGGTTGTTCTTCATTTGCCTTTTGGGGTGAGAATACGCAAGATGGGAATCTACTTATCGGGCGCAATTTGGATTTCTATATGAATGACGATTTTGCTAAACAAAAAATACTTTATTTTGTAAAGCCTTTGTCGGGTCATCCGTACATGTCGGTGTCGTGGCCGGGTATGATGGGCGTGCTCTCTGGAATGAACCGTGAGGGCTTGACTATTACCCTGAACGCAGGGAAGTCTTCCATTCCATGGTCCGCAAAGACCCCTATTTCGATTGTCGCGCGAGAGGTACTCCAATATGCTGCAAACATCGAAGAGGCACTGCGTATATTAGAGAAGAAAAAGGTGTTTGTATCTGAAACGTTGATGATCGGTAGCGCACAAGATAAAAAAGCGATCCTTGTTGAGATAACACCGAGGAAGATAGATGTTGTGAATTCAGTGGATAATCGTCTATTATCTACCAACCACTTTCAAGGAAAGTTGTTGGGCAATGATAAACGAAATACGAAACACATTGCGCGTAGCCACTCTATGTATCGTTTTCAGAAGCTCCAAATGCTACTCGATACGACGAGAGACTTAACACCGGAGAAAGCGATATCGATTATGCGAAATAAAGATGGACATCAAGGGGAAAAACTTGGTTTGGGCAATGAGAAAAGTTTAAACCATCTACTAGCACATCATGGTGTTGTTTTTCAGCCCGAAGATAGACTTGTTTACGTATCGAGCGCACCTGGGCAAATGGGGGCATATAAAGCATACGATTTGAAAGCGGTGTTTGATAGGACATGGCAAGCGGGTGCGGAGCGAAGTGTCGATTCTTTGTTAATTCCGGCTGACACATTTATTGGAACTCGAGAGTATTTTAATTTTAAATCTTTTCAGCGTCTAACGCAGTATTATCTCGAAAAAATCTATCGGAACGATATATTG
This sequence comes from Sphingobacterium shayense, assembly GCF_013179575.1. Lineage (GTDB taxonomy): Bacteria > Bacteroidota > Bacteroidia > Sphingobacteriales > Sphingobacteriaceae > Sphingobacterium > Sphingobacterium shayense. The sequence continues at coordinate 22,294 of NZ_JABMCQ010000002.1, forward strand.
GTGGTTGATAGTCAATTACAAGAATATATTGATTTGAATCCAGATTTATGGCTAGGCTATTATATCGTTGCTCAAATATATTATCTTCAAGGTGATTATCCTAAAGCGGAGCAATATTTTAGATCGGCAGCTTGTAAAGTTTTGCCGACCGCACAAGTGAAAATTGATATACAGAAACATTTGAAAAAAGTGAGCAAGAGATGGAAGAAAACACAATAATGGAACGGCAATTCTCTTTTGAGATTAAAGCCTACCAGGAAGAACTTTTGCGTAGGCAGTTGACCTATTTAAGCGAATATTCTCCATATTATAAACGCTTATTTGAGCAACACCGCATTGATATAAAAGCGATAAACACAATAGAAGATCTTTCTCGCATCCCTACGACAAGCAAAGATGATGTACAACTTTTTAATGAAGATTTTTTCTGCGCACCAAAGAGCGAAATTATCGATTATTGTTCTACATCCGGTACCCTAGGTAAGCCGGTGACCTTCGGCCTAACAGATGCAGATCTCGAACGCTTGGCCTACAACGAGATGCGTTCATTTCGTACTATAGGTGTAGAGAAAGGTGATCGTGTACAATTGATGACGACGATTGATCGTAGATTCATGGCGGGCTTAGCCTATTTTCTTGGGCTTCGTAAACTTGGGGCAGGCGTTCTACGTGTTGGTTCTGGAATTCCGCAGATGCAATGGGATTCAATCCTTCAGCACACGCCTCGCTTTCTTATAGCTGTTCCGTCATTTTTGTTAAAAATGATCGAATATGCCGAACAGCATCAGATCGATTATTGTAATAGTAGTGTTGAGGCTGTGTTATGTATCGGCGAATCGTTACGTGATGCATCCTTTGGTGATAGTACGCTTACTAGAAGAATAAAGGAAAAGTGGCCGATTAAGTTATTTTCCACGTACGCTTCGACAGAAATGGGGGCGGCTTTTACGGAATGTGAGGCCTCAATGGGAGGACATCTTCACGAAGATCTGATAATTACTGAGGTGCTAGATGAAGATGAAATTCCGGTTCCTGACGGACAGCCCGGCGAGCTTGTTGTTACGCCGTTAGGAATACAAGGAGTGCCACTTTTGAGATTTAAAACGGGCGATATTGTACGGAGACATATTGAGCCGTGCTCATGCGGGCGTCAAAGTTATCGTATAGGCCCGGTAGAGGGACGCAAACAACATATGATTAAGTATAAAGGAACTACATTATTTCCTCCTGCTATGCATGATTTGTTGACAGAATTTCCCGCCTTAGAACACCATCTTATCGAGATAACCCATAACAATATAGGAACTGACGAGATTACAATTTATATTAGCGCAAGAGAGCCCAGCGACGAGATACTGTACCAAGTTAAAAATCTGTTTAGAGCGAAATTACGGGTCGCGCCTACAGTGGAATGGCGTTCTTCTCAGGAGCTTCAAAAGATTATATTCAACCCAATGAGTCGAAAGCCTATTATGTTTATTGATCGTCGAAAGACGAATTATTAACGAAGCAGCTCCTGAATGTCTTCTGATGACAAAGATTTAATGAAACTCTCTTCAGTTGTAATTAAGGCTGCGGACAAAGCTTTCTTTCTGTTTTGAAGAGCCAGTATTTTCTCTTCAACGGTATCTTTGGTGATAAACTTATAGATGAACACGTTTTTCGTTTGCCCAATACGGTGTGATCTGTCAATTGCTTGTTGTTCAACTGCAGGATTCCACCAGGGATCGAGAATAAACACATAGTCTGCCTCGGTAAGATTCAGTCCGACACCACCCGCCTTTATTGATATTAAAAATATTTGTGTGTCTTGTCTTTCTTTGAAAGTATTTACTGCGCTAGCACGATCTTTAGTGGCCCCATCAAGGTAAGCATATTTAATGTGTTGTCTGTCAAAGTGATCTCTAAATAAGTGTAAATGTTTGACAAATTGCGAGAAGATAAGCACTTTATGTTTTTCTGCGATAATGGATTCTAGCATCTCATTGACAGCGTCAAATTTACCCGATGTAAGCTGATCTTGACTATCGATCATTTTGGGGTGGTTCGCAATTTGTCGAAGTTTCGTCAGCCCCTGCAGAAGGAGGATTTGATTTCCTTTCCCTTGACCGGTTAAGGCTGTATCCAATAGCGCATTTCGGTATTCTGATTTTGTGTTCTCGTAATAGCTTGCCTGCTCTTCAGACATCTCACAGTAAAGAATTTGCTCTGTTTTGGCGGGTAGCTCGGTCGCCACCTGGTCTTTGGTACGTCGTAATACGAAGGGTTTAATAATCGCCTGTAAACGAATCGCTTTTGCTTCATCCTTCTTTTTCTCGATAGGAATTACAAATTCTTTTTGGAAGAAGGTGTAGGAACCAAGAAGTCCAGGGTTGGTAAAGTGCATCTGCGACCATATATCAGCAACAGAGTTTTCTATCGGCGTACCGCTAAGCGCCAACTTATGACGACTACTTAGGCTTTTAATCGCTTTAAAAGATTTTGAAGTAGGATTTTTGATGTGTTGACTTTCATCGAGGATGATATAATTGAAGAAAAATTTCTTTAACATTTCGTTGTCGCTACGGGCTATACCATACGTTGTGATGATCAGATCAAAATGAGAAAATCCGAAGGCGTCCCGCAAACGATTACTCCCTGCATGTATATGTATACGTAATTGCGGCGCGAATTTCTCGGCTTCTTTCTGCCAGTTGTACAGGAGTGACGTTGGGAGAATAAGTAAAGATACCTTTGCTTGTTCAGTTGGTAACAATAGTTCGCGTTGCTGTTGAAGTAATGCTAGTGTCTGAACGGTCTTTCCAAGCCCCATATCGTCGGCGAGGCAACCTCCAAATTTGAACTTTTGTAAAAAATGAAACCAATTGTATCCGGCTCGCTGATAGGGACGGAGTTCCCCATGAAATGTTTTTGGCAGTGGGGCCTCGTCGATGATTTCGAAATTTAGGAGATTCTCTAATTTGCGATGAAAGGTAACTTCAGTCTGGTCAGAGATTTCATGGAGTAATCCAATGTGTGTCTTACTGATTTGAAGAGCGTCTTTTTTTGTGTTGAAGTGAAATAAATGTGCATATTTGGCGAACCATTCCTCTGGTATAAAGGTAACTTCTCCGTTTGGTAGGACGAATTCGTGAATCTTTTTCAATATGTGGTCGCGAAGATCTAGGAAGGGTATTTCATATTCGCCGAATCGCGCAACAGCATGAATATCAAACCAATCGTTTCCTTCTTCAATATTGATTTCTAACGATGTTTGCCCCAAGAAAATACGCGTGTTTCCTTGCGTTTGCTTAATAACGAAATTCTTTTTAAGAAGTTCAGTTTGGTTGTTTGTTAACCACGAAATCACCGATTCATTTTCGTTTTTTGTTGTGAAGACGTTATACATGGGCCCACGGCTTTTTAAACCTAGGGATTCCAGTAGCTCGATTTGTTTCTTCTCCCAAAGTGACGATCTTTTAATCCTATGGAACGTGTATTTGTCTCGCTCTGGATCGTGTTCGACTCTCACACTAATAGGCATCACCGAACTGGAAGGGAATTCATATTTATCGTATTGGAAATAGAGCTCCAACGATGAATTTTCTGGCGAAATATAATAAAGCTTGATTAATGCAGTAGCTTGTTCTTTGTATGTTTTTATCTCGAAGCCTTCCGCATATACGTTGTACCGCTCAATTAAACCAGCAACAAACGTATTGAAATATTTCTGTTCGGTTTCTCGTGGGACGGCTATGTATCGTTTATTCAAGAAGGGGCTCAACTTTTTTCCATCAATATCTTGGTTAAAATGATAAAGGGTGTTTTCAATGAGAATCCATGCTTGTTCATTTATGATGACTTGGGCGTCTTTATACATGAATTCTAGTCGATTTCCTTCGTGCTTTAACGTTGGAAAATACCTTGTTTCCAGTTCGTTTCGACGGAAATGAAAAAGAATGGATGTTGCTTCTTGAGCGATGTTTATCTCCTGGTCGGCTGGATAACCATCTTTGCTCATGAGAAATAAGGGTTTGGTTCCGATAGAGTTGAGCACCTCTAGTAGTTTTCTTTCAATGCGAGGGCGCAGAAAATCATAAATCTTTGAATCGAAGTTTTTACTAAAAAAATCGAGCGGCCGCATCGCTTTCTTTGTATACGATTTTATAATGTGCGTCTGTTCTATTTGATCTAATAGAGCGATGAGTCTATAGTCCACGTCGTCTAGAACCGGTGCAAAATCGCCAATCGTATTCGTGAAGATACGTTTATAACTTAAAGAATATGATCCGTTTGCGTTTAGGTATACTATATGTGGTTCAATTAAATAGCCTAGATATGGATGTAATCCTAAGGAGTAGACGAGTTTAAACTTTAAATTACTTTCGACTTGTATCATTAAAAAAGATGAGTGCCCATGAAAAAAGGCTCTAATATACTAATTTTCTATAAACAAGCTCCAGTTAGATTTCTCCTTGGAAAACGAAATCTGCAGGTCCTATTAAACGGACCTTTGTAAAGGTATATCCTTCTCTGTAAAACGAAATGTAAAGCTGGCCTCCTAAAACGCGGATAGGAATTTGTATAGCCCCATATTGATTTGTATGTATCGCCATTGCTATCGCCGCCGCCGTGGCTCCTGTCCCGCACGCCAAAGTTTCGTCCTCCACGCCGCGTTCGTATGTCCGGACGAAATAGCCATTTTCTTCCTCCTGAACGAAATTGACGTTTATGCCGTCTATATGATAAGTATCATTGTTGCGGATTTCTCTCCCTGCGTTAAATACGTCCATTTTATCCAGTTGTTCAACAAGTTTTATATAATGGGGAGATCCCGTATTCAACACGAAAGCCTGATCATCTTTCGTTATGTCTTGTACATCGATCATTCCTAAATCGACTTGGTTGTTTTGTATTTTTGCTTCGTGACGCCCATCTACTGCCAAAAAGTCCGCTTTGTTATCGATAATGCCAAGATCCCGCGCGAAAGCCACGATACATCTCCCCCCATTACCGCACATCGAACCCTCGTTCCCGTCCGCGTTATAATATTTCATTTCGAAATCAAAATTTTTATTATATTGAAGTAGCATTAGTCCGTCTGCTCCAATTCCAAACCTCCGATCACAAAGGTTTTTAACCAATATGGTATTTGTTTCGTCGAATACGTTGGTCCTATTGTCAATTAGAATGAAGTCATTACCAGCGCCCTGGTATTTATGGAATTTTATAATTTCAGCCATTTTTTAGTGAAATATTAGTTATTTTTAAAATTCTTGTTACAATTCTTATGTTTTTTGTTAAAAGCTGTTAAAAGTTACGTTACGCGTCTCCAGTTAACATTTTTTAACTGCCAAAATTTGACTTGCTAGCCCGATGGTATTACTTTTGAACAAGCCAGATCACAATAAATATTTTTTAAAGATAATAGTTAATACAGTAAAAAAGATAATATGAAGAAAATAGGAATTACATTGGTGACCGCTTTGGTGGGTGGCGCTGTGGCTATCGGAGGTTATAAGCTTTTGGAAAGCAAGCAGGCTGAACACATGAGTTTTGAAGAAAAACAAAATGTGTTTTATGCCAGCAATCCCCTGCCTGATATGATTTCCTCAACGGGGAACCCAGATTTTACAGAAGCGGCGGCCGCAGTGTCACCGGGAGTTGTACATATAAAAGTGACCATGACAGCACGAGGTAGTCAGCGTGGAGGTGGTCAAGCCTCGCCATTTGACATGTTCGAGGAGTTTTTCGGTATGCCTCAACAGCGTCCCCAGTCACGTCCACGACAGGCAATGGCATCAGGATCGGGCGTTATGATTTCGAATGACGGATACATTGTCACAAATAACCACGTTGTAGAAGACGCAGACAAGATTGAAGTGCAATTAACGAATCAACGGTCTTATGAAGCGAAGGTTATTGGAAGAGATCCTGACTTTGACTTAGCGTTACTTAAAATTAATGCTACGAATCTCCCCTTTGTTAAATTTGGTGACTCTGATAATGTTCGTATTGGAGAATGGGTTCTTGCGGTAGGATATCCTTTAAGTTTGCAGTCTACTGTGACCGCAGGGATCGTTAGCGCGAAAGGACGACAGATCGGTATATTAGGTGAACAACAAAACACACCATATGGATACGGACAGCCTGAAGAACCAATTGTGCGAACTGCTGTTGAGTCGTTTATTCAAACAGATGCGGTAATCAACAAAGGAAATAGCGGAGGAGCGTTGGTTAATGCGCGCGGAGAGTTAATCGGTATTAATGCTGCGATTGCATCCCCAACCGGTGTATACGCCGGATACGGTTTTGCTATTCCTGTCAACCTTGTTAAAAAAATCATTAATGATTTCAAAGAATTTGGAGCAGTGCAACGTGGTTATGTGGGTGTTAGCTTCCGCGAAGTAGATGAGGCTATTCGTGAGAAATATAGTATCGATGACGTTCAGGGACTATATGTGTTAGATGTAGTAGAGGGTGGTGCAGCTGCAGGCAGCGGTATTAAGCAAGGCGATATTATCACTAAGGTAGAAGGCAAGACAGTATTTTCGTCGTCGGATTTGCAAGAGCGTGTAGCTCGACTTAGCCCTGGTGATAAAGTGAAAATTACGTACAAACGCGATGGAAAAGAAAAGGATGTGACTTTGACGCTCAAAGGACGTGAGACCAAGGCGAAAGAAGAAGCGGCGGGAAGTAATAAAAGCGGCGCTGAAATTTTTAATAAACTAGGTGCTAGTTTCAAGGCAGCTACTGACGCTCAGAAAAAACACTATGGAATCAGTTCAGGCGTTGTAGTAACTCAGGTTCATCGTGAAGGGATCTTTGGATATTTTGGTGTTGAGCGTGGGCTGATTGTAACGCATGTTAATGGTAAACCTGTTAACAATGTTGATCAAATAGAATCAGCACTAGCCGATACTAAACGTAATATTGTGCGGATCACGGGGGTTTCAGATAACGGAACGGTAGAATTCAATTTCCCAATTGAATATTAAAATAATTTTGGTTGATTAGATTAGGGTGGGTCAGTTTTGATCCACCTTTTTCTTTGCTATCTAGGTATTAATCGTATTTTCGTAATATGAAGATTTTGATGGTTTGTCTAGGGAATATATGTAGGTCACCCCTCGCGCATGGTATATTAGCACATCTCGTGAAACAAGAAGGGCTCGACTGGGATGTCGATTCCGCAGGTACAGGGGATTGGCATGTTGGACAGCAACCGGATAGGCGTTCGGTAGCTGTTGCTAAAAAGTTTAATATTGATATATCTACACAACGAGCGCAACTATTTCAAACGTCATTTTTTGATGAATACGATCATATCTTCGTTATGGATGAGAGTAATTATAACGACGTTATTGCGTTAGCGCGAAATGATGAGGACCGAAGGAAAGTAAGAATGTTTCTTCTTGACGGAGAAGTTCCTGACCCGTATTTTGATGCCACTCAATTTGAATCAGTTTACCTTATGATTGAAAATCGCTGTAAAGAATTGGTGCGGGAATTAAAAAGCGAGGTTTAAATTACTTCGTTGTACAGTCGTCTTTTGCTATTTCCTTCAGTTCTGATAGAAGTCCTTTTTATTTTCCTATTTTTGCTACGTTGGGTTAGTTACTTAAAACGTTATTAATCTTTTGCATAAAACACGAATTAAAAATTGAAATGAAAGCATCTGAAGTAAATAAAAAATGGGCCAAACTGCAGGAGACGATTGCAACAGAATTCGACATGGAGCTTCCCGATATGAAGGTATTACTTTTTTTGATCGGAGTACAAGAACTTGGTAAGGGTCCGCAGGAGTTTTCGAAAAGGGAAAAAGAGGAACTTATGCATATTGCGACCTGCCGGATGTTTAGTGCGATGGGTTTCTACGAACTGAACGGACTTGATGAAGATGGATGGCCTCATTGGGAACTGGTGAAACCTATACCAAACTATACCTTGCTTGAACAAGAACTTATAATGAAGTCGCTTATAATTGATTATTTTCAGGATACATATGCGTTATCCTAAACTTAAAAAATACGAATGAAGGAACTATTAAAGAAGACTCTACTTTTTACATTTTGTTTATTTATTTCTGCAACGGTTTTCGGGAAAAAGCCAGTTTTTCACTACATACACATTGATACTGATAAAGGGAGTTGTCTTTTAAAACTTTATAATGAAACACCTACGCATCGAGATAATTTTGTGAAATTGGTTCGTGAAGGATATTATGAGGATCTGATGTTTCACCGCGTTATCAACAATTTTATGATACAGGGGGGAGATCCTGATTCTAGGTTCGCTGCAGAGAAGCAAGCATTGGGCGATGGAGGACCTGACTATACATTGCCGGCAGAAATTTATGAAGGCTTAATTCATAAGAAGGGCGCTGTTGGTGCCGCTCGTGACAATAATCCCGCGAAGCGATCCTCTGCATCGCAATTTTATCTTGTTCAAGGTCACGTTTTTACACAGGCAGGTTTAGATTCTCTGGAGCAATTTCGCTTAAAAGGAAAAAAGCTAACCCCCCTGCAACGTGAAACATATTCAACTATCGGCGGAGCACCCCATCTAGATAATAATTATACGGTCTTTGGAGAATTAATTAAGGGAGTTGAAACTATCGATAATATTGCGAGCGTTGAAACGGACACGCGCGATAGACCTATAAACGACGTTAGAATGACGATGAAAGTATTGACAAGACGGGAAGCACTGAATCTGGAACGAGAGCAAGCTGGTCTACCGGCTAAAAATGGTGCATTAACTAAATTTTTTGACCTATTTTCCTCGCCTAATTACTGATGAAAATAATTACTTATAACGTAAACGGGCTACGAGCGGCGTTAAAAAAAGACTGGTTGGGTTGGCTTAAAAATGTAAATGCGGATGTCGTTTGTTTACAAGAGATTAAAGCGACGCCCGATCAGGTTCCAGAGGTTGCTATATTGGAACAATTAGGTTATGAGCATTATTGGTATCCAGCACAGAAAAAAGGATATAGCGGCACAGCTATCTTTACTCGTATTTCTCCGACACAAATCATATATGGTTGTGGGCATGAGGATTATGATTTTGAGGGAAGGGTAATTCGTGCCGATTTTGACGATGTGTCTGTAATGAGTGTTTACTTCCCTTCGGGAACAACAGGAGACATACGACAAGATTTTAAATACATGTTTCTGGATGATTTTCAGCAATATAGTGACAAATTGCTATTAGAAAGACCAAATTTAGTTATTTGTGGAGACTATAATATATGCCACCGAGCGATTGATATACATAATCCAAAGTCAAATGCGAATAGTTCTGGATTTCTTCCAGCAGAACGTGAATGGATGGAAAATTTTATCAATTCGGGGTACGTCGATTCTTTTAGGCAGTTCAACCCTGAGCCGCATAATTACACGTGGTGGAGCTATCGTGCAGGTGCTAGGGCAAGAAATTTGGGTTGGCGTATTGATTATAATATGGTATCTAATGCCCTTTCTGACAGAATAATTGCCGCTGAAATTATTCCCTCGGCCGTTCATTCGGATCATTGTCCAGTACTTCTCGAACTACAGTAGAGAACAATAATATTCTGAATACGGCTAAAGTGAATTATATGTTGCTGAACATTTTGCTGTTTCTTCAACCCGGCAGGCCATAAGTTTTACAGGATAACCTTTAAGTTGAAGAGGTCCGATTTCTTCAACTAGATATTCTGCAATTCGTTCAGCGGTTGGATTGAATGGGACGACAACTAAACTTTCCGGTGAAACAGCCTTCAACGATACAAGTAACTCATCTTTCTCCCAGATCAGAAATTTGTGATCGAAGTTATCTTCAAGCCATTGACATAAAGCTGATTTAATAACTGAGAAATCCACAACGCGGCCTACGGCATCGAGTTCGGTAGCGGCAACCGTAAAATGGATACGGTAATTGTGTCCATGCAAAAACTGGCACTTGCCTTCATGCCCTACAACACGATGCCCGCATGAAATGTCATGGTATCTTTCAGCAATTATCATAAGGCAAATATAGTAATTGATTTCCGAGCTTCTATTATCCCTAACGACACATTTTAGAGCGCGGCTACTCGCACGGGCTCTAAAAAGGTTTAAATAATTAAATTAATCGCCCAGGGAATTGGGATACATTTTCTAAGGTTAGTTGCTGCATCACCTGATAAAGCTGTGCTTTGAACATATTTATCGTATGCTCCCCCCCTTGATTTCCTAAAGCACCCACGCCATACATAAAAGGTCTTCCCATGAAATTGAATTCTGACCCTACAGCGTGTGCCCTAGCTAGATCTACTCCAGATCTTATGCCGCCGTCGAGCATGATTTTGATTTTCTCTTTATATGATGGGTTTTGTGCTAAGTGTGTTAAAGATTTTATTGATGACTCACCTGCGTCAATTTGACGTCCTCCGTGGTTCGAAACGATGACCCCGTCGACCCCTAGACTTATAGCAGCTTGCATGTCTTGGTCTGTTGTAATTCCTTTAAGTACTAATGGACCGTTCCAGATATCACGTATAGCTTTGACCTTTTCTATATTGACTTTTCCAGTGAACGTACGGTTCATAAACTGTCCAAGTTGGGCTAAATCAAGGCCCTTTTCCATATATGGTTTAAGTGTTGCAAACGATGGGATTCCGTGCTGTAAGGTTTTTATACCCCAAGTCGGTCGTAACATAGCTTGAATAACATTAGAAATATTCATCTTCGGAGGCATGGAGAGCCCGCTCTTGATTTCTCTATAACGTAGTCCGAAGGATGGTACGTCGACAAGGACCACTAGCACTGGACATTCAACGTCTTTCAATCGGCGAAGAATATCATCTCGCAGCCTGTTTTCTGTAGGGTGGTAAAGTTGAAACCAAGCTTTCCCGTCGGAAACTTCGGCTATTCGTTCGATACTGGCTGTCGATACTGTACTTAATATGTAAGGGACATCGTGTTTAGCGGCAGCTTTTGCAAGAATCTCGGGAGCGTTTGGCCACATTAACCCTTGAAGGCCGATAGGAGAGATTCCAAAAGGAGCGCTGTAACGTCTTCCAAAAAGTTCGACTGACATGTCGACGTCGCCAGCGACATGAAGATACTGTGGTTTTAAATAAATTTCATCAAAATCGTTCTCATTTCTGAAGAGATTTAATTCTTCGTTCGTTCCACCGTCTAAATAATCAAACGCAAATTTGGGGATACGTGATTTTGCCTTCTTTCTTAAATCTGTTACTGAAGGATATTTAGAATTGTACTGAAATGCAATTTTTTTACTCATGAAAACCAACGTTTTATAATGTTGGGGTCGAAGATACACACTAATCATTAATTTACCATCCTGTACAAGGCTGTTTCACTTTAAGTGTGTTATTTTTTTGGAATTTAATTTGTAATTCTTATCTTAGCAGCGCTTATAGAGAAAGGCCGAGGGAATAGACCCGCTGAAGCCTTAGCAACCTGTCCTTTGACAAGGTGCTACATTCTACTCCGCAAATAGCAGAGAAAGATAAGCTGAGATACTGTTCTGGTGTCCTTCTCTCCAAGCATCAATATTTAAGGAAAGAAAAAATTTAACAAGCACACATTTATGTTATTAACAAACAATTTAGGGTACCCGCGTGTGGGTCCATTCCGCGAATTGAAAAAGGCCAATGAAGCATATTGGGCAAAAAAAATTAGCGCGGATGAGTTATTACAAGCCGGGAAGAAAATTCGTGAAGGCAACTGGAAGACGCAACAGAACGCTGGTATTGACTTGATTCCTTCGAATGATTTTTCGTTTTATGATCAAGTATTGGACTTATCTTTAACTGTTGGCGCAATTCCTACACGTTACAATTCTCTTTTAGATAAAGTAGATCGTCAATATAACTTAGATTTGTATTACGCGATGGCTCGTGGTTTTCAGCAAGACGGCGTAGACGTAACTGCGATGGAAATGACGAAATGGTTCGATACGAATTATCACTATATCGTTCCTGAATTCACAAAAGATCAAACTTTCAAATTGACATCTGAGAAATTTTTAAGTGAATATAACGAAGCTAAAAATTTAGGGATAGAAACTAAACCAGTATTAATTGGTCCTATCACGTATCTTCTAGTTGGTAAAGAAAAGGAATCGGGGTTCAACCGTATTGATCTTATCGATAGATTACTACCGGTATACGAGGAAATTTTAGGTAAGCTAGCTGATGCAGGAGCAAAATACGTTCAAATCGACGAGCCTTTCTTAGCTTTGGATTTAGATGTTGATACACGTGCTCTTTACAGTAAGGTATTTGCAAAATTAGCTGCTGCAGCAAAAGATATTAAGTTAATCGTTGCAACGTATTTTGAAGCATTAGGCGATAACGAAGAGACTGCATTAAATTTGCCGGTGTACGCATTACACGTAGATTTAGTTCGTGGTGAAAACCAATTGGATACTGTTTTGGCGAAAGTTCCAGCGTCCTTAACACTTTCTTTAGGTGTTGTTGAAGGTAGAAATATATGGAAAAATGATTATGAACAATCATTAGCCAAAATTAAGCAAGCTGTTGATATTTTAGGTGCTGATCGTGTTTGGGTTGCACCTTCATCATCGTTGTTACATGTACCTTTTGATTTGGATAACGAGGATAATGAAGAATCGTTACCTGCTGAAGTTAAAAATTGGTTAGCATTCGCTAAGCAGAAGTTGGCAGAAGTAAAAGATCTTGCTGTACTAAGTGGTGGTGATTTTGACGAGGCGACATCGGAGCGATTCCGCGCTAATAAGGCTGCAGCTGAAAGCCGCCGTACCTCTCCGTTAATACACAAGCCAGAAGTTAAAGAGCGTACTGCTAATATTACCGATGACGATGCACGGCGTACTTCTGTTTTTGGTGCACGTAAGGCAGCACAACTTGCAAAATTTAATTTGCCGGCATTTGCAACTACGACGATTGGTTCATTTCCACAAACAAAAGATGTACGTAAGTGGAGAGCGGACCTTAAAAAAGGCGCAATTTCTCAAGAGCAATATGATAAAGAAATTGCAGAGGAAACAGAAAGAACAATTCGTTTACAAGAAGAGTTAGACATTGACGTATTAGTTCACGGAGAATTCGAACGTAACGATATGGTCGAATATTTCGGTGAACAATTAGCGGGATACGCATTTACTAAGAACGGATGGGTTCAATCGTATGGTTCGCGTTGCGTTAAACCGCCAGTAATATATGGTGATGTCTATCGTCCAGCAGACATGACTGTTCGTTGGTCAGCATATGCACAATCATTGACAACCCGGCCGGTAAAAGGTATGTTGACGGGTCCTGTAACAATCTTACAATGGTCATTCGTCCGTAACGATCAACCGCGTTCGACAACTACATACCAAATTGCGCTCGCTATTCTTGATGAGGTTCAGGCCTTAGAGAAAGCAGGTATTAAAATTATACAAATTGATGAGCCGGCTATCCGTGAGGGATTGCCTTTACGCAAAGCTGATCAGCAAGAATACTTAAACTGGGCAGTCCGTGCATTCCGGGTCTCGTCGTCAAATGTGGATGATGATACACAGATTCATACACATATGTGTTATTCTGAGTTTAATGATATCATTCAAGATATCGCAGCAATGGATGCAGACGTGATTACCATCGAAACTTCACGTTCCCAAATGGAGCTCTTAGATGCGTTTGCAGGAGAATTTAAATATCCAAATGATATTGGTCCCGGTGTTTATGATATCCATTCCCCGCGTGTTCCAAGCACTGAGGAGATGGTAGATCTATTACGTAAAGCGAAGGCTGTAGTGCCAGCTGAGCAACTTTGGGTAAATCCAGATTGTGGACTAAAAACTCGTGCATGGCCAGAGACGAAAGCCGCTTTGGAGTCTATGGTCGAAGCTGCAAAAATTTTGCGTGCCGAATAAATAATTAGTGATATAAAATAATAAACAGCCTGAAGTTCTACTTTAGGCTGTTTTCGTTTTACTGCTATCTGTGAAATATAGAGAACTGCTGTTTTTTAGAAAGATTGTTTTTCAGTAATCTAACTTTTTCTTCGATCGATTGTTATTCAGTAAAAGGAGGTTATGATGAAATCGTTTATAAATATTTTTATTTTTGTCTTTTTAACAGTAATTCTCACTAGTTGCGAACTAATAGAGGGTATATTCGAGGCGGGGGTTTGGTCCGGCGTTATCATCGTTGTTTTGGTGATTGTTTTGATTTTATGGTTAATCGTAAAGGTTCTCGGTAGAAATAAATAGCGATGATTAACCACCTTTCAAGCGGCCTGTTTATGAGAGTGGGGTTTGTCTTGGGACACTAGAATTTATGCAGAAAATAGTTTGCTTTAGCTTGTTGTTGTTTTTTGGGCTGTCAGGTTGTCTCCTCGGGCAGGAGGGGTATCCTGTACCTAAAGTTAAAAATCTCCTGTTTTATGTGCAGCATAACCGAGGGTATAATACTTTCTTTTATACATTGAATTTACAAGCAAACGGACAGATTGATCGTAAAGAACCTGTTGTTGTTCGTCGTCAGTTATTTGATGAAGATGGTGCGATAAAGACGCTTACTGGTATCCAGAATCGCTTTGCCTACGGAGTGAAAGGTAGATTTGTGAATTCCAAACGTTATGAGTTTGCCTTGGCAGGGTATGCTAATCAGGTTTTTCTTTTGGACCTTAGCGAAAGGAAACCGCGGGTAAAAACCATTGTTAATGGTCGTGAGATATTTCTGAATCGAATGTTCCTTTATCAAACTGAAGGATCAACAGGTTTAAATACTAAACTCGATTATATCTTGTTTTTCGGACTAAATACCTCCGTGCGTCCCGTGGTCGAAAAGCTTATACCGTAGCGAACATTGATAAGAAAATAGTTTTGTTCTGCGTTTCTCGTTGTGTAACGAGTTTTTGACCTGAAACGCCCGGAAGTTAACATGTTTTTTACAAATTGGTATTGCTCACACTAAAGTAGCTTGGTAGTTTTGCATCAAATGTTACTTAAGCTGGTTCACTATTTTGTTCTGTTGTGTTATCTCAACATTCTTGCCTATGAGGTAGGGAGTGGGACAGCCCCAGTTGTGAGCTCTCCAATTTTAAATGGTGAATCGATTTTAGAATTCGTTTTGGAAGATGTGTTGTCGATTCCTATCGATAAGAGTTCTGATATACAAATTCGTTATGATGAGTATCGTGTTATACTAAATTATTTTCTTCTTCTACCGTTATTCGTTCTTCTTGTTGGATTTGTCTTTAGCACCAGACTCCTCGGTGAAAAGGCACGACATCCAGTTTATGATGGAAAGAAACGGCATATAGTACCTGGCTACTATAAGTACTTGCACCGTTTGAAACTCTACTAATTTACCTTTCCCAATATTTTCCTAATTCCTAGGATACTTTTGTTCACAAGAGATGAGTGAACTATAGCCTCGTTTTTTTTATTTTTTTAAATTTTCTATTTGATATGAAGACATTTATTTCATTTCTTACTCCGTTTACGGGGGTAATTTTACTTGTAGCTAGTTGTACTGTGAAAAGTACCGAAAATAAATTGGAGCCCGCAAGGCAAGTTCCTGTTGTCGGCCTATCGGTACAGGATACGACCATTTTTAAAGAGTATATTGCGGATATTCAGGCCGCGAGAAACGTAGAGCTGCGCTCTCGCTTGGGAGGGTTTTTAGATAAGATTTACGTGGATGAAGGAGCGGTTGTCAATGCAGGCCAAGTACTATTTAAGCTGAATGATGAAGAGTATAAGGCAGACTATGCAAAGGCAGAGGCGGCTTTGAACATCGCAATTTCTGAAGCAAAGAAAGTCGAATTAGAAAAAGAACGCACAGAGAAACTGATTAACAAGAACATTGTATCGCACACGGAGCAAGAGCTGATGGCTGTCCAATATAGAGCTGCACTGTCTAAAGTTGAAGAAGCAAAGGCCGTCCTAAGTCAAGCGCGAACTAAGTTATCTCAAACAGCTATTCGTGCTCCATTTAACGGTAGAATCAATAGGATATTGCTTAAAGCAGGATCATTGCTCGAGGAAGGATCATTAATTACCACGATCTCTGATTTGAATGCGGTTAACGTGTATTTCGATATCTCCGAAGCTGAATACCTGAATCTTGCAAATGATTCCAGCTTTTCGAGCAACAATTTTAGGAGGAAAGTTAAGTTGATTTTAGCGAATGGTCAGGAATACCCTCACACGGGCGAGGCTCGAATTGTAGAGAGTGAATTTCAACCCAACACCGGGTCAATTTCCTTACGTGCTAAGTTTCCAAATTCCGAAGGCTTATTGAAACATGGCGCTTCAGGCAAGATTGGTGTGCCCATTTCGACGGGTGTCACACATTTCGTCCATCAAAAATCAGTTATCGAAGTTCAAGATAAGGCTTATGTATACGTTGTCAATGACGACGAAACTGTAACCATGACTCCGTTCCTCGCGGGAAATCGTATCGGACACTACTATGTGGTAGAAGGTGGGCTGGATAAGAACCAAAGGATAGTTTACGAAGGTGTACAGGGGCTACGTGATGGAATGAAAATTCGCGAACTTAAAAAATAATGACTACTACGCGTTGAGCGATTAGTGAGAAAGATAATCATATAAATTTATGTTTGAAACTTATATTAAAAGGCCTATTCTATCGTTGGTGATATCTTTATTTATCACGCTACTAGGATTACTGGCTCTATTTACATTACCTATTACGCAGTTCCCTGATATTGTACCTCCTTCGGTGGTTGTTACGGCAAATTATACGGGAGCCAATGCAGATGTCAGCACCAATGCTGTAGCAATACCCTTGGAACGAGCCATTAACGGGGTGGCAGGAATGACATCAATGAATACGGTCACTACAAACAATGGGACGACCTTGATTCAAGTGGCATTCAAAGTAGGGGTTGATCCCGATGTTGCCGCTGTTAATGTACAGAACCGGGTAACTACGGTTTTAGATGAGTTGCCTGAAGAAGTTATTCGCGCTGGAGTGACCACGGAGAAAGAAGTGAACAGTATGCTGATGTACCTGAACGTGTACACGTCCGACGAAACTGCGGATGAACGCTTTATTTACAACTTTACTGATATAAATATTCTAAAAGAGCTAAAGCGGATAGAAGGTGTCGGATTTGCTCAAATTATGGGTATGCGCGATTACGCCATGCGTGTTTGGTTAAAGCCGGACAGGCTAGCTGCATACGAGATATCTCCAGACGAGGTGATCGAATCACTACGTAAACAGAATATTGAAGCTGCACCAGGACAAACAGGGATTAGTTCCGATAAAACTGTAAACATGCAGCAATATGTACTTCGATATCCAGGTAAATTTACCGAAGCCGAAGAGTATGCAAACGTACCAATTCGTGCAAATAATGATGGGTCGATCATACGTATACGGGACGTAGCGGATGTTGAATTTGGGTCATTGGATTACGAAATGGTTTCTAAGACAGACGGACGTCCCTCTGCATCGATTATGTTGAAGCAGCTACCAGGTTCAAATGCTCAGGACGTTATTCAACGTGTAAAAGATCGCATGGAGGAACTGAAAGCGGCTACTTTTCCTCCTGGGATGACGTACACGATGGGGTATGATGTGTCTCGTTTCCTCGACGCGTCAATCGCCAGCGTTATCAAAACCTTACTCGAAGCATTCTTACTTGTGTTCATTGTTGTTTTTGTTTTTCTACAGAATTTCCGCGCGACAATTATACCTATTCTAGCTGTTCCCGTTAGTTTAATTGGGGCATTGTTTTTTATGCAAATGATGGGGTTCTCGATTAACCTATTGACGTTGTTCGCTCTAGTGCTTGCTATTGGTATTGTTGTCGATAATGGCATCGTGGTCGTTGAGGCTGTTTATGCAAAAATGGAGGAAGAGCACCTGCCACCAATGGAAGCTACACTTGCAGCAATGAAAGAGGTGGGGACGGCGGTTATTGCTATTACGTTAGTAATGTCAGCCGTGTTTGTACCCGTAGCGTTTTTGTCTGGTCCCGTGGGGATATTTTACCGACAATTCTCGTTAACATTAGCGTCCGCAATAGTAATATCAGGAATTAATGCTTTGACGTTAACACCAGCGCTTTGTGCCCTTATGTTGCGTTCGCCGCATGACCAAAAAGAATCGAATAGCTTGCTAACCCGGTTTTTCAAAAAGTTTAACAGTGGTTATGAAAAAATTGCAGGTCGTTATAAAGGTTTATTGGCTAGAATTGCAGGTCGTCGTATAATTACTGTTGGACTTTTGAGTTTATTTTTCGTGGCTACGTGGGGAACGAGTGCAATCCTTCCTTCCGGCTTTATTCCGACTGAGGATCAAGGGATGGTGTATGTTAGTGTCACCACACCGCCAGGAGCAACGGTTGATCGTACGGAACGTGCATTGGATGAGGTCGATCGGATCGCAAGGGAGCTGGAGTCCGTAGAGACGGTATCTACTTTGGCTGGCTACAGTATTTTAACAGAAGTTTCTGGGGCTTCTTTTGGCATGGGAATGATCAATTTGAAGGCTTGGGACGAACGCAGTGTCTCGCTTGATGAGGTGATGGTTGAGTTACGCACGAAGACTGCGCATATCGCTGATGCTGAAATTGAGTTTTTTCCACCTCCGACTGTACCTGGTTTCGGTAATGCTGCAGGTTTCGAGATGCGTATACTTGACCGAAGTGGAAGTGAAGATTTAACGAAGACAGCGGAGATCGTTGATAAGTTTATCACTGAAATGAATGCTTCAGAAGCGATTGAATCTGCTTCTTCGAGTTTCGACGTCAGTTTCCCTCAATACATGCTTAATATCGATTATGATATGGCTGCTAAACTTGGTATTTCGGTAGAAAATGCCATGAACACGCTTCAAACGTTGATGGGTAGTTTCTATGCGACGAATTTTATCCGTTACGGGCAGATGTACAAAGTCATGGTACAAGCTGACCCTCACTACCGTCAGACTCCAGAAGACGTTTTAAATTTGTTTGTCCGCACGGATCAAGGTGAGATGGTTCCGTACTCATCGTTTATCACGATGCGACGTGTTTACGGTCCCGAGCAAATTACACGCTATAATATGTTTACCTCAGCGATGGTTACCGGACAACCAGCTCCTGGGTTTAGTACTGGTCAAGCGATTGAGACCGTTCAAAAATTATCCGAATCTTTGCCACAAGGTTTTTCGATTGAGTGGTCTGGGATGACGCGTGAACAGGTGATTTCTGGGAACCAAGCGATCTATATATTTGCGTTGTGTTTAGTTTTTGTGTATCTGCTTTTGGCAGCACAGTATGAGAGTTTCCTTTTGCCTCTTCCAGTTATTTTATGTTTACCAGCAGGTATTGCTGGGGCATTCTTTTTCCTGAAAATTTTTGGTTTGGAAAATAACATCTACGCCCAAGTGGCGCTTGTCATGTTGATTGGGCTGTTAGGGAAGAATGCTATTTTGATCGTAGAGTATGCTGTGCTAAAGCAAAAACAAGGAATGAATGTTATTCAAGCAGCGGTAGAAGGCGCTTATGCCCGTTTACGTCCAATTCTTATGACGTCTTTCGCTTTCATTGCGGGATTAATCCCTTTAATGATGGCAAGTGGAGCCGGTGCAATTGGCAACCGTACAATCGGGACAGCCTCAGTAGGCGGGATGTTTATCGGTACAATTTTGGGAGTTATAATTATCCCCGGCCTCTTTGTGCTGTTTTCTAAAAAACGAAAGGTGAAAAAGAAAAAAGTAATTCCGCAGGTTATATCTATGATCTTGATCGGGATAACCGTTGTCTCGTGTAACGTACCTAAAGAATTAGAGAAGGCGGAACATAAACCGTTGCCATCTCAGTTTGATTCGTTGATTATTAATAAATCAGATACGACCTCGATAGCTAAGCTTCCGTGGCGCGAAGTATTTACTGACCCGCATCTTAAGAAGTTGATTGATTCGGCATTAGTTTACAATCACGATATTCAGCAAGCATTAAAGCGAATTGACATCGCGCAAGCAAGTTTCAAACGACGTAAAGCAGCTTTACTGCCAAGTTTGGATGCTGCCGCAGAAGCTGGATTGCAAAAGTATGGATTTTACACAGAATCGGGAATTGGAAATTATGACACCAATTTTTCTGAAAATCTTTCTGAGGATGAGCGGGTTCCTCAACCGGTGGTTCCAGATTTTTTTGTAGGTGTGCGGGCTTCTTGGGAGTTAGATTTATGGGGTAAAATTAAAAGCCAGAAGAATGCTGCTTATAACGCATTGTTGGCTGAAAATGAGGCTCGTAGACTTGTTGAAACCGAAATAATAACTAATTTGGCGTCCGCCTACTTTGAATTAATTAGTTTGGATGCGAAGATTAAGGTGTATGACAATAATATCATCTTAAATCAGCAAGCGTTGGAAATTTCTGAATTGCAGAAGGAAGCGGGGCGTTCGACACAACTAGGTGTGCAGCAATTTAAAGCTATCGTCGCAAATGGAAA
Organism: Sphingobacterium shayense; assembly: GCF_013179575.1. Classification (GTDB taxonomy): domain Bacteria; phylum Bacteroidota; class Bacteroidia; order Sphingobacteriales; family Sphingobacteriaceae; genus Sphingobacterium; species Sphingobacterium shayense. Next base: position 42,715 of record NZ_JABMCQ010000002.1, read on the forward strand.
AGGAGAACGTGAACGTGTTAAACAAGAAATTACTAACCTTGAACATCATATAAACTTTTTGACGGGCCATTTCAATCGACCTGTTGTTCGTTCTACGGACAATATGATGGGGCAGCGGTTATTTAAGGAGTTGGGTACTGGAGCGCCGCTAGAGCTCCTTGCACATCGTCCAGATGTTCGTGAAGCATCTTTTAGTCTACTAGAAGCCGAGTTTGATGTGCGATCTGCAAAAGCAGCATTTTTACCGTCAGTAGTTTTATCTCCGTATTTCGGCTTACAATCATTCAGTTTGAATAAATTGACGAATTTGGATAAATCATTAACGTATGGTTTGATAGGTGGTTTAACCGCACCTATTTTTAACCAGCGCCAACTTAAAACACAGTACGAAACATTCAAAGCGCAGTATGGGCTAGATTTCTTAGAGTATGAAAAGCGGGTATTAAATGCTTATAATGAGGTTTCCAATGCCATAAAAACACAGGAGCATATTCAACAAAGAGAAATTTTCGTTACCGAACAAGTTGAAGCCTTAGGCGGAGCAGTCGAAGCTGCTAACGAGTTATTTATTGCCGGTCGCGCCAATTATTTGGACATTATTACTGCGCAAAAGAATGCAGTGGAAGCAGAGTTAGAAGCTGTAGAGGTTCAAAAAGAAGGATTGATGAATGAAATCGTGATATACAAAGCCTTGGGCGGAGGTTGGCAGTAAGCCTCTCCGTAGAGCGATTCGTAGATTAGAAAACATTAACCCCATAATTTGAAATATTTCGTTTTTCAAATTATGGGGTTTTAATAAATCGGGAATACCTTATACATAAATTGCATCAACTGAAAAGGATTCTTTAATGTTACGTTAAAGGCGGAGAATCCCTACCAAATTTGAAACCTAAAGCTTTTAACCAATTTAACTAACTAATAGTTTATAGCCTTTTCCATGTACATTCACAATTTCTACATTTGGATCTTCCTTAAGATATTTTCGCAGCTTACTTAGAAAAACATCCATACTACGGCCTGTAAAATAGTTGTCGTCATGCCAGATTTTCACCAATGCTTCTTCGCGGGTCAGAACGTCATTTTTATTTAGACATAACAGTCGTAATAGTTCTGCTTCCTTGGTCGAGAGCTTTTGTTGCTGCCCTTTAAATGAAATGACTTGACTGGTGTAATCAAAAAAATAGTCTCCGATTTCGAACTTGTCAATAACCTCTTCATCTTTATCCTTGAGTGCACGCTTTAAAAGGGCATTTATTCGTAAAAGTAATTCTTCGACGCGGAAAGGTTTGGTGATATAATCGTCTCCACCGAGTTCGAACGCCTGTGTCTTATCTTCCATCATTCCTTTTGCAGTGGCATAAATAATAGGAACAGTCTTGTCCATTTTACGGATGTCTTTCCCTAAAGAGAAGCCATCTTTTTTTGGCATCATGACATCCAGTATACAAAGGTCATATTGATTATTGCGGAAGGCATTCAATGCTTCATCTCCGTCTTGCGAGAGCGTAACGTCAAATTTTCCTTTTAATTCTAAATAGTCTTTGAGAAGTTCTCCCAAATTTGGGTCATCTTCAGCTAATAATATTTTCTGCATAAGCATGTTCTGTTTTTAATCTAAATCAATCTTGAGATTTATTTTTCAGGGGAAATGTTAGCTCAAAGACTGTGCCTTTATCTTTTTCACTTTTTACTTGAATATTCCCGCTTAATCGCCGAACAATGTCATTTACATAACTTAGTCCTAAGCCAAACCCTTTCACGTTATGTACATTACCCGTAGGTATGCGATAGAATTGATCAAAAATTTTTTCTTTTTGATCTTTGGTCATACCCATGCCTCTATCGGCGATCGTTATATGAATATCGTTTTTATTATTATAAGTTTTTACGGTAATCTCTGGAGCACCTTTGCTGTATTTTATGGCGTTGTCTACTAAGTTAAAGAATACGTTAGAAAGATGCAATTCGTCGCCAATCACTAGGTCATCGTTCGCCGCAAGATCCATCGTTAATTTTCCGTTCGCTTTTTGTAATTGTAAGTTCATGCTGTCTAGGACGCCGGAGACCACTAAGTTAATGTGGACATTTGTTTTTTCGATCTTAAGATTTTCTTTTTCTAGACGAGCGATGTTTAGTACGCGTTCAATATGGTTCCCTAGACGGACATTTTCGTCGTAAATAATATTTGCTAACCGGTTCACACGTCGTTCATCAGCAGCTATTTCTGGGTCACGTAGCGATTCGCTAGCAATCATAATTGTTGCTACTGGAGTTTTGAACTCGTGCGTCATATTGTTCATGAAATCCGTTTTCATCGCCGAAATTTTCTTCTGGCGGAAGATTATGATGAGTGTGTACGCGAAGGCTCCAATAAGAAGGCCCAATAAGGCGACCATCGGTAGAAGCATATAGCTCATTGTGTCCCTGATGACCGTTGATTTATTTGGGAAATAGATTGAAAGAAGTCCCGGGGAACTTCCTAAGTCATTTTCGAACAAAAGAGTGCTATAGCGCGGGACTTTAGCATCAGCCTCGGGTTTCGTACTACGTATAGTTTCGAAAATAATCGTATTGCGATCATCCCTTACTTCCATATTGAAAGGTGCGGCGATTTGTCTTTTGTTTAACTCCGCGTCCAATTCGCTACGGAGTAAACGTACGTTCACGCGTTCTTGAATTGGTCTTTTTGATAATTGTTCAGTAGCAGCAACACTGGTTAACAATTCTATATTTTTCCCGCCAATAACTGCGACACTATCATAGATATTCTGAGCGGCATCAAGCCTCAACTGATGCTCAAGTTGCTGAATTCTAGAAGCGATTTTTAAGTATTCTCGAGCGGGAAGAGCGCGAACAACCCAGTTAATTGTGTTGTAGGTGTTGGAGAACGCTAAGTAGCGTGTGCTATCGTCTTTTGCCGGAATTAGAGGGAGTTCTTTTGTGGCATACACGTCAACATTATTGTTTTGAATATCCCCCTCAATTTCGCCTGGGAGCACCCGAATTGTTACCAAGTGGTTATATCGTCGTCTCTTTACGTAGGTTTCATAGAAGGGATTTTCAACATACGCAACTAAAGGATATCTTGCTTTAAGTTTGTCTTCCTCGTCCTTAAATGCTTGTTCCGCTTCGTATTGCTGAATACGCAGTTCTTCAATTCTTTTTTGTAAAGCTATCTGCTGGTTAAGTTTTTCGTGTTTTGCCTGTTCTTGTCTATACTTCTCTTGTTCAACCTTTTGTTGATGCTGAAGAAAGTCATATACTTCTTGTTTTTCAATACGCCCAGCAACTGTTGTTAATGACGCTCGGACGGCTTCGTCGAAAAGTTGTGATTTCTGGATATAAGATTCATGAACAAAATAGTATTGCATAGCCATTACTCCCAGTAGCGCAATCGACATTAACCAAATAATCAGTGTAATACTACGTTTCTTCATTTTTACAAAAATAGAGATGGTAAACTGTTAAATACTTCATTTAACACAATTTAACAAGGATATAGTGATAAATACCATTGTATGAAAGCAAACCGGACAAAATAGTAAACCCAACATGTCGCTTAATTTGGTGCGTTATGTTGGGCTCGTTTTTAGTATGTATGATCAGTTACATTTTCAAACCGATTTCGCGCAGTCGTTCATCTAAATATTGCCCAGCAGTATAATCCTCATATATTTTAGGGTAATCATCAGAAATACATGTCTCTAAGCTAGCTAAACTCATTGAAGATTTTGGGTGTAGAAAAAATGGAACAGAATAGCGTGAATTCCTCATCTGTTCTTTTGGAGGGTTCACTACACGGTGTGTTGTTGATTTGAGCTTGTTATTGGTAAGGCGTTGAAGCATATCGCCCACATTTACAACGATGTCTTCTCCGTGAGCTTTGATCGGAAACCAGTCGCCCTCCTTCGTTAAAACTTCAAGCCCATCAGCACTAGCTCCGATTAACAAGGTAATCAGGTTTATGTCTTCATGTGCTCCAGCGCGAACTGCATCCGGAGAGATGGTCTCAACATTATCGATTGGGAAGTAATGAATCGCACGAAGGATAGAATTTCCATTAATGACGTATTGTTCGAAAAAATTTCGATCTAGTTCAAGGTAAGAAGCAATAGCTTTTAGGAGTTCGCGGCCAGCATCTTCCAGTTTCTTATAGATCTCAGCTGTTACCTGATTAAAACGGGGTAGTTCGTGGACAAGTGGGTTGTCTGGGAAGTCAGTTTTTGAATATTCTTCGCCAACAATAGTTTGACCACGTTGCCAGAATTCTTTTAGATCGGGCGTATTCGCATCTTTTGCTTTTTCTTTTCCTTTGGACGTGTATCCACGCTGTCCAGCAAGTTCGGGGAATTCGTATTTACGTTTAACCGCCTCTGGTTGATCAAAGAACGCTTTAACTACTTGGTAAAGTTCGCTGATCAATTCAGGACTTATCCCATGGTTCGCGATAGTTACAAAGCCTGTCTCATTAAATGCTTTGCCGATATTTTGAATGAACGCTTGGCGTTCAGCGTCACTTCCTTTGGTGAATTGGAGCAAATCTAATCGTGGGATATTTACTAATGCCATATGCTTGAAATTTATGTTACAAAGTTAAGCGAATATTCTTAGTTTATGTTCGCTGACCGTTTAAAACCTCGCATTTATTTAACGTAAATTCAAGTAATACAGCGGTTAAAAGTTTTCCACATTGGTATTTAGCCAATGCTCTTTACCTACCTTAGAGAGTGTGATGCGTGTTTTTCGGTCATAATCCCGAATTAACCAAAAAAAGAGTTTGATTATTCAATGTAATCATTTAAATTTGTTATGCTTGCATAGCAAAAATATACATCAAATTATGAACCAAGATAATACAATTGATTATTTTTTAAAAACGAGTTGGCAAACAGTTGCAAACAAATATAACCTCATCGCATCGCAATTTGGGTTCACCCAAGCTGCGGGTTATATTCTTATAAACATCCATAAGGACGGCACGTCAGTTTCGCAGATAGCGAATTCCACCGGAGTCAAAACGACGTCGCTTTCTCGGGTGTTGAACAACTTAGAAAGTTTAGGGTTTATATACAGAGAGGTGAACGCTGAAGACAAACGTTCGGTTAAGGTATATCTTACTGAATTGGGACGGGAGAAACGTAAGATTGCAAAAGATGTGGTGAGAGAGTTCAACGATTATCTAGAATCTGCCATTCCTGAAAAAGATAGACAATTATTTGTCGGCCTCTTGCAAAAAGTAAATGAACTTGCGGCAAGTTATGACCCGAAAATGAAGACTGTGGTCGGTTGAATGTAAACGTGAAAATATAATTGAGATGAATAGAAATATTAAAAAAGTTGCGGTATTGGGATCGGGCGTTATGGGCTCGAGGATTGCGTGTCACTTCGCTAATATTGGGGTAGAGGTACTCTTGTTAGATATTGTTCCGCGTGAGCTTTTACCCGCTGAGCAAGCAAAAGGCTTAGACTTACAACATCCTTATGTTCGCAATCGCATTGTAAATTTGTCGTTGGATACTGCACTTAACACAAATCCATCACCAGTTTACAGTAGAAGCTATATCTCTCGTATAAAAACGGGGAATTTCGATGATAACATGAAAGACATTGTCGAATGCGATTGGGTTATTGAAGTGGTTGTGGAGCGTTTAGATATAAAAAAATCTGTATTCGATCAGGTAGAACGTTTTAGAAAAACGGGTACCTTGGTTACTTCTAACACCTCTGGCATTCCGATCCATTTGATGACCGAGGGTCGGTCAGAGGACTTTAAAAAGCATTTCTGTGGAACCCATTTTTTTAATCCTCCACGATATTTGGAACTCTTAGAGATTATACCTACTCAATTTACCGACACTGATGTTGTAGATTTTCTTACCAATTTCGGCGATAAAATACTTGGTAAGTCGGTAGTATTATGTAAAGATACACCAGCGTTTATTGGTAATCGTATTGGCGTATACTCGATGCTCGCTGTCACTCATCTCGTCGAGCAACTTGGGTTATCTGTTGAGGAAGTTGATAAGTATACTGGCCCAGCAATGGGACATCCGAAATCCGCGACGTTTAGAACAGCAGATGTTGTGGGGCTTGATACCTTGGTGAATGTGGCTAACGGGCTTGCTGAAAATGCACCAGAGGACGAAGCAAAGGGTGTGTTTCGGTTACCGACATACCTGACTAAAATGGTCGAAAATAAATGGCTTGGCGAGAAAACAAAACAAGGATTCTATAAAAAGGAAAAAGATGATCAAGGTCGGTCAATGATTTTGTCGCTAGACTTAAATTCTCAATCGTACGTCGAACAGAAAAAAATAAAATCGACGACCTTGGAGGCAACAAAACCGATAGAAGACATTCGCAAACGGATGAAGGTTTATGAGCAAGGCAACGATAAAGCAGCGGAACTGTTTCGGGCGATGCATTATCCTCTTTTTGAATACGTTTCGCGTCGTGTACCGGAAATTACAGACGATTTCTACCGCATCGATGATGCTATGCGTGCCGGATTCGGATGGGAACTAGGACCTTTTGAAGTTTGGGACGCTCTAGGTGTACGCCAGACACTTGATAAAATCAAAAACGAACCCAAGCGACTTGATGGACAAAGTGGAGATGTTGCTGCATGGGTACACGAGATGCTCGCCGCGGGGTATGAATCCTTCTACAGTATACAAAACGGCATAAAACATTACTATGATCTTGCCTCAAAATCCTACAAGCCGATTCCAGGTTCGCAAGATCTAATTGTTTTAGAAAATATTCGCGAGAGTAAGACGCTATGGAAAAATAGTGGTGTAACGATAATAGACCTAGGGGATGGTATACTAAACTGTGAGTTCCACACGAAAATGAACACAATCGGTGGAGATGTCATTCAGGGGATCAATAAGGCTATCGATTTAGCGGAGAGAGAATATCGAGGATTAGTGATTGCTAACGATGGTAAAAACTTCTCGGCAGGAGCCAACATCGGAATGATTTTTATGATGGCTGTTGAGCAAGATTATGATGAATTAAATATGGCCGTTCGTATGTTTCAGGACACCGCAATGCGAATTCGATATTCGTCCATACCCGTTGTGGTCGCACCTTTTCAAATGACGTTAGGAGGCGGTTGCGAATTTTCGATGCATGCGGATTTCGTTCAGCTTCATGCAGAAACATATATGGGGCTCGTAGAGTTTGGTGTCGGTGTTATTCCTGGTGGTGGCGGTTCTAAAGAATTCGCCTTGCGTGCTTCGGATGAATACAAGTCAGATCAAGTTGTTCAAAACACTTTCAAAGATAGGTTTTTAACAATTGGTCAGGCCAAAGTGTCTACTTCTGCAGTTGAAGCATATGACCTCGGTTATTTACAAAGGGGAAAATATGCTATAACGATGAACCGTAAACGCTTGCTTGCTGATGCGAAAGCTAAAGCACTCGAGTTGGCAAAGGCTGGATATGTTCAACCTGCACCACGCAATAATATTAAAGTTCTCGGAAATCAAGGTTTGGGAATTGTTTATGTTGGTGCTTCATCAATGCATGCGGGGAATTATATCTCCGATCATGATAAAAAGATTTCGGAAAAATTAGGATGGGTTATGTGCGGGGGAAATCTCTCCGCTCCTACGGAAGTTTCTGAACAATATTTGCTCGATATGGAACGAAAAGCATTTTTAGAATTATGTAAAGAAAGAAAAACGCTTGAGCGCATTCAGCATATGTTGACCAAAGGCAAACCTTTGAGAAACTAGAGTTTCAAAATTTGATGAAGATATAATTGGTATTTTAAAACGAATTGAAGCAATGATAATGCGAAATTATTAATCGTAATTCGCTAGTTACACTGTAAAATAGAACAAAATGGAAGCATATATTATAGCAGGGTATAGAACAGCAGTAGGAAAAGCTCCACGTGGCGTCTTTCGCTTTATGCGAGCTGACGATCTGGCTGCGGAGGTAATACAGCATATGGTGTCCAGCATACCAAACTTAGATGTAGAACAGATTGATGATGTCATCGTAGGTAACGCGATGCCCGAGGCAGAACAAGGATTGAATGTTGGTCGTTTAATTTCCCTTATGGGATTAAGTACGGATAAAGTACCTGGTGTTACTGTAAACCGTTACTGTGCGTCGGGTTTAGAAACAATAGCGACAGCCGTAGCCAAGATTAAAGCGGGAATGGCCGATTGTATCATAGCGGGTGGCGTTGAAGTGATGTCCGGGATGCCTTTCGGAGGATGGAAGATAGTACCCAATCCTGTTGTAGCTAAAGAACATCCAGACTGGTACTGGGGAATGGGTTTGACGGCGGAAGCTGTTGCAAAAGAATTTAACGTTTCTCGTGAAGACCAGGATGAATTTGCGTTGCGTTCTCATCAAAAAGCAGCGTCAGCCATTCAAGAAGGTTACTTTAAATCAGGGATTGTCCCAATTAAAGTAACAGAAACCTATATCAAAGACGGAAAAATTTCGAGTAGAGATTCTATTGTAGATACGGACGAAGGACCTAGGTTCGATTCTAGTATTGAAGCACTCGCAAAGCTAAGACCGGTGTTCGCGGCTGATGGTTGCGTGACTGCGGGAAATTCGTCCCAAACGTCCGATGGAGCGGCCTTTGTACTGGTCGTTTCAGAGAAACGGCTAAAAGAGTTGCAGGTAGACCCTATCGCACGACTCGTAAGTTTTGCGGTTGCAGGAGTACCGCCCAGGATTATGGGTATTGGTCCTATTGCAGCGATTCCGAAAGCCTTAAAACAAGCTAATTTGACCAAAGACGCTATAGATCTCATAGAGTTGAATGAGGCTTTCGCATCTCAGTCTTTAGCGGTAATTCGCGAGTTAGAACTCGACCAATCGCGCGTGAACATTAACGGAGGTGCGATTGCATTAGGTCATCCGCTCGGTTGTACTGGGGCTAAACTTACCGTGCAAGTGATAAACGATTTACAGCGGCGCAACGAAAGGTATGGAATGGTGACGATGTGCGTTGGTACTGGTCAGGGCGCGGCTGGCATATTTGAAATGTTATAATCAAGAACGTTATCTAATTTAAAATAGATATGACAGAAAAAGTTGCAATAAAAGGAGGAGAATTTGTAATCCGTGAGACGGCGTATACTGATGTTTTTATACCTGAAGAATTTGATGAAGAAGCGAGAATGATTCGACAGACATGTCTGGACTTTTTGGATACCGAGGTTTTAAATAAGCTTGATCGTATTGATTCTCAAGAGGAGGGACTGATGCAATCCTTAATGGATAAAGCGGGTGAACTGGGTATGCTTGGTGTTTCTATTCCTGAAGAATATGGTGGTTTTGGAAAAGATTTCAATACATCGATGCTGGTAACCGATGCCGTAGGGGGTGGATATTCATTTGCCGTTGCGCTTTCTGCGCATACAGGAATAGGTACTTTACCAATTCTATATTACGGAAACAAAGAACAAAAAGACAAGTATATACCTAGGCTTGCTACGGGAGAGTGGAAAGCTTGTTACTGTCTGACAGAACCTAATGCCGGGTCAGATGCCAATTCGGGCAAAACGTCTGCTAAGTTAAACGATCAAGGGACGCATTATATGATTAATGGTCAGAAGATGTGGATTACTAATGGTGGTTTTGCGGATATCTTTATTGTTTTCGCGAAGATTGATGATGATAGAAATTTAACCGCGTTTATCGTTGAAAAGGATTTCGGAGGCATCACGATGAACCCAGAGGAGCACAAATTAGGGATAAAAGGTTCGTCAACCAGACAGGTTTTTTTCAACGATTGCCCTGTGCCTATTGGAAATATGTTGTCAGAGCGTGAGAACGGTTTTAAGATAGCTGTCAACATTTTAAATATAGGACGTATCAAGCTTGGCGCGGCAACAATTGGTTCAGCACGCTCAGTGATTTCTCAAGCGACAAAATATGCAAATGAACGAGTACAATTCGATTTACCGATCTCAAAATTTGGTGCGATACGATATAAGCTAGCCGAAATGGCTATACGGCTATTTGCAACTGAGTCTGCGACATATAGGGCGGGACAAAATATCGATGATGCGTATCGTTATTTGCTTGCCGAGGGGATGGACGAGGCAAAAGCGAAACTTAAATCTGTTGAACAATTTGCTATCGAATGTGCCATTATTAAGGTCTGGTGTTCCGAGATGCTGGATTATGTTGTGGACGAGGGGGTACAAATCTACGGAGGTATGGGGTATTCAGCCGAAGCGCCGATGGAGCGTGCGTATAGGGATGCGCGTATTAATAGGATCTTTGAGGGAACTAACGAAGTAAATCGCCTACTAATTGTTGATATGCTTCTAAAGCGAGCTATGAAAGGGGAGATTGATTTAATGGGGCCGGCAACTGCTGTAGCTAATGAATTAATGGCCATTCCGGAGTTTGGTGACGAGGACGAGACACCTTTTGCTAAAGAGAAAAAGGTGATTGCAAATTTGAAGAAAACGGGATTGTTAATCGCAGGAGCAGCTGTGCAGAAGCTGATGATGTCACTAGCTAAAGAAGAAGAGATTCTAATGAATATCGCAGATATAATTGGATATACATACGTCGCTGAATCGGTTCTGCTTCGTGCCGAAAAAATCCATAACACACAAGGAGAACAAACTTCAATGTATGCCACTGATATGGCGAAGGTATATTTATATGGAGCTGTAGATAAAGTGAATATAGCGGGCAAAGAAGCGTTGAATTCTTTCGCTGAAGGGGATGAGTTAAAAATGATGCTCATTGGATTACGTAGATTTACTAAAATGGAGCCATTTAATATTAAAGAAGCAAGGCAGCGTATTGCGAAGAAACTTATCGATGAAAACAGCTATTGTTTTTAGGGATAAACTATCTGTATTTTTAAGGATGAATAAACAATAAAAGTCTACTATTATAGTAGACTTTTATTGTTTATTTTTATATTTGTTGTGGTCGTTTCGATTGGCGTTGGCGCGAGTGTATTAAAAATTAAACTACTATGAAAAACTATTATATTAACAGTAAGAAATATAATATTCTGCCTACATTTGATAATATCTATCTGATTGCTCGGAGTAAAATCGTTAAAACTTAAAATTGTAAAGTGAATAAGGTAGCTTCGACTTCAATTTATTTTAAGTTTAATGGCCGTTTGCACTTGTGGATATTCGCTATTAGCGTCCCTAAAACGGAAAGATTATAGCGTATCTCAGTCTAAATTTTCGATGTCATTTTTTAGTCTTTAATCGCTTAGGTTCGCGAGGATCAAGCTTATTATAAGCAACCCTTTCTAAGGGCTAGTGTCCATATTCTGACTAAAAGTCCAATAGAATGAGCAATGTTGCATTGCGATGTCGCAAAAAGGGGGGAGAAACGATAATGTTTTTCTAGGCGACCGACTCAATTAATTATAAATTAGTACGTCAGAATAGAAACAAGAGCCAAAATGATCAAGATTATCTTACGGTTTAAAAAAAGGGAAACTGTAAAATGAGCTTAGTATTCTTGCTGGAAATATCTCATTTATTGAGGGCGAGGAACGCAAAAGAGGAATGCTATATAGATTTGTTTATACAATTAAGAGGAGGTGAGATTGAAACAATATGATGCCATAGTGGTAGGATCCGGACCAAATGGGTTTTCAGCAGCGATAACTTTGCAGCGGCAAGGATTGTCAACACTCTTAGTTGAGGGGGCAGATTCGATAGGTGGCGGCACACGAACAAAGGAATTGACAGTACCGGGATTTAAACATGATATTTGCTCTGCAATTCATCCGATGGCATTTGCATCACCATTTTTCTCCTCCCTTCCCCTCGATGAATTCGGCTTAAGTTTTACTCACGCACCATATCAGGTCGCTCATCCATTACTTTCTGGAGAGACGGGTATATTACATAGAGATATCGAAGAGATGGTTCGGGAACTTGGTATAGATGGTGATGCCTATCTGCGCTTAGTCGAACCTGTTGTAAATAATTGGGAGAAGCTAGCAAATGACACCATGGGCCCAATGCGTTTCCCTAAAAATCCTTTGCTCTTGGCAAAATTTGGTTTGGACGCCCTGCAGCCTGCAACGTGGATTGCAGGGCGTTTTAAAACAGAAAAGGCCCGTGCCTTGTGGGGCGGGGTGGCGGCGCACGGTATTCAACCGTTATCCAACTTCACAACTAGCGCCATTGGCATAGTTTTGTGCGGTATAGGGCATAAATACGGATGGCCAATTCCTATTGGTGGATCACAATCTATCGCAAATGCGCTTTCTGCCTATTACCGCTCTTTGGGGGGAGAAATTGCGGTGGATTATTGGTTGACCGATCGTGCTGATTTACCGAAGCATAAAATATTGGTATTGGATCTTACGCCTCAGCAGATCTTAAAAATAGAAGGGTTAGATCTGATGCCGAATTTTAAAAAACAGCTACAGCGGTATCGTCAAGGCATGGGGGTGTTTAAAGTAGATTGGGCATTATCGAATCCAGTCCCGTTTACAGATAGTCGGTGTGGTCAAGCCGCGACAGTGCATTTGGGAGATACTTTTTCAGAGATTGCTCGAAACGAACAATTGACCAATAGCGGACAACTCGTCTCCAGGCCATTTGTGTTATTTTCTCAGCAAAGCGTTTTCGATGATACACGGGCGCCTCAAGGTAAACATACCGCATGGGCTTATTGTCATGTTCCAAATGGCTCGCGTTCTGATAGGACCGAGTTTATCGAAAATCAATTAGAACGATATGCCCCGGGCTTTAAGGATACAATTATCGCACGTTCTACAATGAATACGCGACAACTTGAGATGTATAATCCTAACTATATTGGAGGAGATATCAATGGAGGGGTGATGGATATATTTCAACTTTATACGCGGCCGACTTGGCGATTTACACCATATCGAACATCGAACAAGTCAGTATATATCTGTTCCTCGTCCACCCCACCTGGAGGTGGTGTTCATGGTATGAGTGGTTTCCACGCTGCAAAAACAGTGTTAAGAGACCATTATAATATAAGTGTAGAAATTCAATAGTATGAAGATTGTGTTAGCGGGAGGAACAGGAAATATTGGCGAATTGCTGATAGCCTCTTTTTTGAGTCAAGGATTTAAAGTTACTGTTCTCACTAGATCGGTAAAGTACAGCGATCAGGTTGATTACGTTCAGTGGGACGGCGAACATATCGGAGATTGGGTAGGAGCATTGGAACGTACGGACGTATTAATTAACCTGTGCGGGGAGACCATAACAAAGCGTTTTACTGAAAAAAACCGCAAGATTCTTGAAAATTCCCGATTATTACCGACATCGGTAATAGGGGTAGCGATCGAACGCATGGTCAATCCCCCTCGATTATGGATTAATTTTTCAGGGATATCTATCTATAGTGGAGTAAAAAAAATACAAGACGAGAGCAGCGTGTTATATGGGAATGACTTCTTGGCAAATTTAACGAAGCAGTGGGAAAGGAGCTTTTTAAGTTCGGAAGCTCGCTCGACAAAAAAAGTTATCCTACGTATTAGCGCTGTTTTATCTCCGAATTTCGGGATGGTAAAGGAATTATACCCGTTAGCAAAGATAGGGCTTGCTGGAACTATCGGAAACGGTCGACAGTATATTAGTTGGATTCATCAAGATGATTTAGCGAGATTGATTAACTGGATTATAACTTTGGAAAATCCGCGTGAGCTATATCATGCTTGTAGCCCAAACCCAGTTAAAAATCGTGAATACATGGCTGCATTTCGCCAAGCGGTAGGCGTTTTAGTAAGTATACCTTTACCAAAATTACTCGCTAAAATTGGCGCGTTTGCAAAGGGAGTAGATTCTAGCTTACTTCTTCAAACCGTGCCAGCGACTACCCATTATACTTTGGATGATGGATTTGTTTTTCAATTTCCATATATTGCACCAGCATTTAATCAACTTATAAAATCGAATAATTTTTAAAATTTTATGTCAACTTCTAAATCGTTTTCCCTGTCAGAAGACTGGGTCGTTGTTATTTTAGGCTTTGCTATTATCCTCTTAGCTTTAATAGGAGTAGCGGTACCTCGTCCGAGTTTTTCGTGGAACAACAGCGATGAGTTAATGAATTCCGTAATTTCAGGAGCAAATTTATTTAAAATTGGGGCGCAATTTATACTAGTCTTTTTTATCGCTATCCTTGGAGCAATGCTGTTAGGTAAATCATTAAAAAATTTATTAATAGTCTTTCCCGCGGTTTTTATTATTACTGCTGTGGCGCTTATTTTGGCGGGAAACGCTGTTGTACAGGATTATAATCTTGAAGCGGTAATATTTAGCTTGGGTATTGGATTGATTATAGGAAATTTTTTTACATTACCAACCTGGTTTCGTGAGGCTTTGTCTACTGAGCTTTATGTAAAGATTGGATTAGTGCTTTTGGGTACTTCCGTTATCTTCCGAGATATTTTAACTGCTGGAGGCCTTGGGTTGCTTCAAGCTATTGTAGTCGTTTTGTCGGTATGGTATTTTGCATTTTGGCTTTGTAAAAAATTGAAAATTGATTCAGAAATGGCAATGATGTTATCGTCTGCGGTATCAATTTGCGGAGTTTCAGCAGCAATAGCTACTTCAGGGGCGATAAAAGGAGACTCAAAAAAATTATCCTATATCGTTTCGTTAGTATTAATTACTGCTATTCCGATGATGATTTTCATGCCCTACATTGCTAATTGGCTTGGCTTGTCACAAGAGGTGACAGGTGCTTGGTTAGGAGGGAGTATTGATACTACTGGAGCAGTCGTTGCTTCGGGATCGTTAGTTGGTGAAGAAGCTTTAAAAATCAGCACTATTGTTAAGTTTTCTCAAAACGTATTGTTGGGCATTGCTGCCTTCGCCATTAGTGTTTATTGGACTTACTCCAATTCCAAAAGTGCAGAAAATGCGGAAAAACCCACTTTGAAAATTATTTGGGACCGCTTTCCTAAATTTGTTCTAGGCTTCGTGGGAGCCTCTTTATTATTTTCATTCGTGATTTCTCCAGAGCACGTTGCTACGGTTAAAGGTAGTTTAAAAAGTGTTCAAGGACTTTGGTTTGCCCTCGCGTTTACGTCAATAGGGCTTGAAACGAATTTTAAGGATTTATTTGTTCACAACAACAGGAAACCGTTGTATGCATTTTTAATCGCACAAACATTTAACATAATCGTAACACTAGTTGTCGCAATGTTATTATTTGGTTAAAGCGGAGTGCCTTTATAATATATAGAGACCTATTTTGTCGATTTTCATTCTTGAATTTGACGTTCCTTTATGGATTTCTGAAAAATAAAGCATCATTAATATAAGGTGATTATGGCTGAAAGAGAACTATTAGTACAATATAAAAGCACTGGAGATGTGGATGTATTAGGGAAGTTGTTCTCGCCATATATGTCGTTACTATACGGCGTTTGTTTTAAATATCTTCAAGACCGAGATGCGAGTCAAGACGCCGTTATGCAGATTTTTGAGCAGCTCGTTAAAAAGTTGAGAGTACATGAAGTCGAAAATTTTAAAAGCTGGCTCTATGTTTTTGCGCGCAACTATTGTTTGATGGAATTGCGTAAAAATAAAGGAAAAACTAATGTAGATATCGATGAGCATACCGTAGAGAGCGAAGCGGTGTTGAATGTGGATGACTACGTTCGGTGGGAGGAGTCTGATTTTGAAAAAATGGAGCTCTGCTTATCCCGTCTACCAGAGGTTCAAGCAATTTGTATTCGTTTGTTTTACTTGGAACAGATGTGTTATAAGGACATTCATGAGAAATTAAATATTGACTTAAATCAGGTTAAAAGTTCGATCCAAAATGGGAAGCGTAATCTGAAAATCTGTATGGAGAAAAAGAACAATGGAAAATAATTATCAGTTGTCGAGGATTCATAATTACGTTCAGGGTTTGATGAATAAGGAAGATATGCATACTTTGGAACGGGAAGCCCTGAACGATCCGTTTTTACAGGATGCTATTGAAGGATACAAATTGCAACAAGGGGTCGATGCGAAATCCTTGAGCCTATTACAGCAACGACTCGAACGCCGTATTGCTGCTGACCGAGAGCAGAAAAACCGATTTTATTTCAGCGGACAGCGTTTAGCTATTGCGCTAACTGCAGCGGTGATGTTTGTAGCGGTTTGTACGCTACTAATGTTACGTTATTTACCTAGTCAGTCTTCAAATAGTGAAACAGAGGTTTTGTTAATGGATGATTTCCTACAGCGCACGTCCGTTGTACCCTTGGCTGGTTCTGATGCTGTTCCACTAGGGGGGTGGGATGAAATCTCTGAATTTATATCGCAGAATTATTCAGGGCTGAACGAAAATAGACGTTTGCAAATTCTCTTTAAAGTCAATGCCAAGGGTGTTCCATATGATATTCAGCCGCAGGTAGATTCAGATTCGGATATTTATAAAGAGATCGTTAAGATACTTCAAGTCGGCCCAAAGTGGAGTGGGACGGAAGGGAACATTGAAATTGTCTTCCCCGAATAACCCCTATCTGATGAAAGGGCTAATTCTTCTGTTTATAATTGGAGGCATAATTAATTTTAGTTCTTTTTCTTGCTATGGTCAAATCGAGCAGCCATTATCCAAAGATCGGGTAAGTTGGAAAGCGCCCGAACGTCTTCGATATGGAAATGTCAGGTCAACAGAGTATATCAAAAAACTAGTTATAGCGAATGATCAATATGACTCTATAGAAGCTTATCAGAAAATGTTTGGATTTGAGGAAAGCTCTTATTTTTCTAATCTCGATTCTATCCTTTACATTATTCGAATCGAGTATCCCATTGTAATTTTTCATAAAAAGAACGTTAAAACATACATAAACTTAAATTGCGAACAGGAAAAAGAAATTGGATCAGGCGTATTCGTGGGGGTTATTCGAAATGATTCTTTATTTTTAAAGACGCTTAATCGGTTTTATAAATATGAAGACGAGTTTTATAATCTTAAAATTGATCCTCTAACACGAAGGTTGAAAGAAACCAAGCTAAAGCGTAGATCTGTAAAGTACTATTCAAAACTTAATGGAAATGAGTTAAGTCAGTTAGAGTTTAGGTGTCTTTTTACCAAAGTTTATTATCGAAATGAAGGCGTCACCAAAGAGCCCCATCCTTTAAAGGAATTAAATCTGGTACATAAGGGACTGATCGATGAATGTTTTTGGGACAAAGTTGATTCTCTGAGGATAGCTAGGGACAATATTAACGTAATATTCCAATATTTGGTGAATTCTGACGGATCTGTATCGGATGTCTCTTTCGATATATACGATGCGACGACGCGGAAGTCTTTAGAATTGGCTTCCTTTAAATATTATAAGGTGTCGCTGAAAGAACAAGTGCGTCAGGCCGTTCTTTTTTCGCCCGCGGAAAAGAACGGTTCTAAAGTCAAATCTGTTTTTTTAGTAAATGTAAATCCTCATTTCGAATATTAGATAATAGCTTACGCTTGATGTTGACTATTAAAATTTCGATATCAAAAATTAAAACCCCTGCCAATATAGTCAGGGGTTTTATAGTTGGAGAAATTAGACTCCGTGTATGACTGTCCTAATAACTTCTTTAGGAAGCTATATTTGTTAACGTGATTTAAAAAGGTAAATCATCGTCATCTGAGCCAGAAGACGATATGTCTACAGGGGGCATGTCTGCATACCCTGGTGTAGGTGCTGTCTGAGCCGTTCCTGCAAGTTTAGTAACACGCCAGGCAACTAATGAGTTGAAATAAGTTGTGACACCTTCCTTGTTTGTCCATGGGCGACCTCTTAAATTAAAAGAGATTTCAATTTCTTCCCCTACAGATAGGTTGTCAAATATATTAACACGATCTTGAGTGGCCTCAAAACGGATGTACTCTACAAATTGTGGGTTTTCAGCGTATGCAACAATTAAGTCTCTCTTTTTGAAAGATTCAGTAACTTGTTGCGTAGCGCCTATCTCATGAACTTTTCCTCTTATTTCCATATCAAAACTAATTAAACTGTAAAATTAAGCATTTTTTGCTAAGCAGAATAAGTAACTTTGGAAAAATATGATGGAAGTTTTCAACACCCCCCGTAAGGTTATCATTACCTGTAACAGACGTCTATCTCCTTTTTTAGAGCAGGAGGTAAAAGATCTTGGTTTTAATGTTGTACGTTTATTTAACACTGGTTTAGAGTTAAAAGTATCTGTTAATGACTGTATTAAACTGAATTTGAATCTTCGTGTTGCGAGTCAAGTATTGTACGAGATTAAATCGTTTAAAGCAGCCGATGCAAATGAGCTTTATAAAAATTTAGTAATGATTCCATGGGAGGAACTTTTGCCTTTCGATGGCTATTTTTCGGTGACTTCTAATGTACATAACGAAACTATAACAACTCCTTTGTTTGCAAACGTCAAAGTTAAGGATGCGATTGTTGATCGGATTAAAGAAAAAAAGGGAGTGCGTCCGAACACCGGACCGGAACTTAATCGTGCTGTCGTTCATTTACATTGGATGGAAGACCGGGCAGAAATATTTCTTGATACTTCGGGAGAGACACTAGCCAAACACGGGTATCGGAAACATCCGGGAAAGGCCCCAATGTTGGAGGCACTAGCTACCTCAACGATTTTGGCTACAAAATGGGATGGAAAGAGCCCGTTTGTAAATCCGATGTGTGGATCTGGTACACTTGCGATTGAGGCAGCGCTGATTGCGCAAAATCGGAGGCCAGGACTTCAACGTATGAATTATTCCTTCATGCATTTTATCGGTTATAACGAAGAGGTGTTTTTTGAAGAGAGGCGTGTACTAAAAGAAATTACGGATAAGACCAACTTGCCCGAAATTATTGCTTCTGATATCTCTGAAGAAGCGATTGATATTTCAATACAGAATGCGAAGACAGCTGGAGTTGAACATTTAATTACCTTTGAAACTTGTGATTTTGCAAATACGAGTATACCTGATAGCCCAGGCGTTATTATGTTTAACCCAGAATACGGTGAACGCTTAGGTGTGCATAACAAACTCGAAGTGACATATAAACGTATTGGCGATTTTTTAAAGCAAGATTGTAAAGAATATCGTGGCTATATATTTACGGGAAACCCGGACCTTGCAAAGAAAATTGGCTTACGGGCTTCTCGCCGTTTCGAATTCTTCAATGGTAAACTAGACTGTAGATTGTTACAATACGAATTGTACGACGGGTCAAAAGACCGTACTTAATATGCAACATTTAATCGATCAAACGGCTGCTTTTGTGCGCGCTCGTTTAGAAGGTGCTGAATCAGGTCATGACTGGTGGCACATTGAACGGGTTTGGAATAACACTAGGCTTATTCTGGAAACTGAAGATGCTGATGCTGTGGTTTGTGAGCTTACGGCTTTGTTACATGACATAGCTGATAGTAAATTTCACAATGGCGATGAAAGTATTGGGCCGCGTATAGCGGGCGAGTTTCTAGAGAGCATAGGAGTAAAGCCCGTTATTATCGAACATGTTCAAAATATAATATTGAACATGTCTTACAAAGCCTCATTAGGTGACGTCATATTTAATTCTAAAGAACTAGAAGTCGTTCAAGATGCTGATCGGCTGGACGCTATGGGGGCAATTGGTATTGCTCGTGCTTTTAATTATGGGGGATTTAAAAACCGTGAAATTTATAACCCTACAATTCCTCCCGAAACTCAATTGGACAAGGAACAATATAAAAGTTCCACAGCGCCGACTATTAATCATTTTTACGAAAAATTATTGCTGTTGAGAGATAAAATGAATACCTCCACAGGTAAGCGTATCGCAGCAAAACGCCATGAGTATATGGAATCATTTTTGCAACAATTCTATAACGAATGGGACGGCAGATTGTAATTTAATATTATGTTAATCCATTTTTGGTATATTCGTTACGTAAAATCAACCCGAATATATCAAGAAGCTCCGGTTTATGGAAATAGACGGTAATAAATTATAACTGCAGTAAAATGAAAAACAAAACACTTGTTATGCTTACGCTGTTGTCGGCGGTAAGTTTCGCATCTTTTGCTCAAACGCAAATTATTGCTCATCGTGGTGTATGGAAAAATACGAATCTGCCACAGAACTCAATCGCGTCGTTGAACGCTGCTGTTGAACAGAAACTATGGGGGTCAGAATTCGATGTGCATTTGACAAAAGACGATGTGTTGGTGATTAACCACGATAACGATTTTTATGGTATTGATATTGCGACATCGACCTATGAAGAGTTATTAACAAAGAAGCATCCTAATGGAGAGAAAATCCCTACGCTTACGGAATATTTGAAAGAAGGTCTTAAACAAAAAGACGTGAAATTGGTATTGGAGCTGAAAACCAATAAACTTGGAACGGAACGAACTTTAAAGGCTGCGGATCTTGCAATCGCGACAGTCAAAGAGCTCAAAGCGAAAAACGCTGTAGAATATATCGCGTTTAGTTACGATGCTTGTGTACGTCTACGAGAACTCGACAAAAAAGCAAAGATTCATTACTTAAATGGTGACAAAAGTCCGAAAGAATTGAAAGACGCTAAATTTGATGGTTTTGATTATAATCTCTCCGTTTTGAAGAAACATCCTACTTGGATTAAAGAAGCGAAAGATCTTAAATTGAAAACGAATGTTTGGACTGTAAATACAGAAGCTGATATGATTTTTTTCTTAGGAGAGAACGTTGATTATATTACAACCGATCAACCTGAACTGTTACGCACTGTAAAAGAAAAAAAGTAAGCTATTTAACATGAAAAAGATATTAGTAGCGATTATACTGACTTTAGGGTTCATCGGCGTTCGTGCACAAGAGTTAAGGGTTGCGACATTTAATATTCGTATGAAAACAGATGCTGACACGGGGAATCTTTGGGATGACCGGAAATCGGCGGTTACCGGCCTGATTAAATTTCATGAATTTGAAATTTTTGGTGTGCAGGAAGCTTTTCGTGAACAAATTGATGATATGAAGGGATTTTTACCCGAATTTTCTTATGTTGGTGTAGGCCGTGACGATGGTGCAAAAAAAGGAGAGCACTCAGCGATATTCTTTAATACAAAGCGGTTTAAAGCAATTAAAAATGGGACGTTTTGGCTTTCGGCAACTGATACAGAGCAACCTAATAAGGGTTGGGATGCGGCACTTCCACGGATCTGTACATGGGGCGTTTTTCAGGATTTAGAAAATGGCAAACAGTTTATTTTTATGAATACTCATTTTGATCATGTGGGAATCGAGGCTCGTCGAGAGAGTGCGAAGCTTATCTTGAATAAAGCGACTGAATTTGCGAAAGGTTTGCCATTGATCCTCACGGGGGACTTTAATATCGATGAAAACAATGACGCCTATTTCACATTGGCCAAAAGCGGCGTTGTTAAGGATATCTATGATCTTGCGACAATTGTATATGAACCAAACTCGAGTTTTAATGCTTGGGGTAAACGAATCGAACAACGTGGACGTATAGATCATATATTTATCACCAAGCCATTCAAGGTTCATAAATATGGAATATTGACAGATACTTATATGGGTAAATTTCCTTCCGATCACTTCCCTGTGATAGGTGTGTTAGAATGGTAATTGTGGAATGACGATTGAACGAACAAAGGGGTTGTTGAAATTAAATATAGTGAAAAAAAGGGGTTTAATATATTATTTTCTCGGGATTTTGTTGATGAGCGCTCTAAATACCCAGGCTCAAATAGATTCAAAATTAAAGGGTGCATTGGAAAGGTTGTCTCCTATTACTAATGATAATATAACAACGCAAAAGCAAGGAACAACTGTAGCTAACGCCGGACAGATTTCACAACTAGAGGCGAAAAATGCCCTAAAACAAGCGTTAAGCAATGGGCTACAAGCTAGCGTAAAATCCTTGGCTGTTCAAGATGGATTTCTTGGCGATGCGACAGTAAAGATTCTAATGCCAGAGGAAGCGCAGAGGGTTGAAAAGACATTGCGTGCTGTTGGTATGGGAAGTCTCTGTGATCAGTTTATCTCGAGTATGAACAGAGCGGCCGAGACTGCTGTGAGTGAGGCAGGAAATGTATTTTTGAATTCACTTTCCACAATGTCGATCTCCGATGTATATACTATTTTATTAAGCGGAGAGAAAAACGCAGCGACAAACTACTTTAAAACGAACACTATCGAAGAATTGACAGGGAAATTTAGTCCAATTGTTGAATCTGCGATGGGGACTAATAATGTAACAAATTATTGGGAACAATTGTCTATAGCGTATAATAAGCTGCCTTTAGTGAAAAAGGTGGAGCCGAATCTTACCTCATACGTAACAGGAAAAGCAATTGACGGTCTTTTTGTCAAAGTAGCTGATCAAGAATTGAAGATAAGAAATAATTTTGGAGGGGCTCGCTCAACAGAGTTGCTGTCAAAGGTATTTGGTTGGGCTGATGCTCAAAAGTAGGGTGTAGCTTGCATCTCATACTAGACTACTTTTTAAAGTGTCATTACAAAGAGCAAAAGGCAATCCTTTTGCTCTTTTAAATATCGAAATGGGTCAAAGAACTGTCTATTTTACTGATTTTTGCGGTTATTGAAGGCAATCTTCCTATTTTTGGGCGATTAAAGTGAATAAACATGTCTGATAACTATATTAATAGTCTTAAAGAATACAAAGTTCTTGAACGATTTTTACGCTACGTCAAGATTGATACGGAGTCTGATCCTTATTCCGCATCATTTCCATCTACTCAGAAACAGAAGGATTTGAGTCGTATTCTTGTTCAGGAGTTGTTAGAAATGGGAATTGAAGATGCTCACTTGGACGAGTTTGGATATGTGTATGCAACAATCCCATCGAACACGGAAAAGAAAAATGTTCCCGTAATTTGCTTTTGTTCTCACGTGGATACTTCTCCAGATTGTTCGGGAAGAAATGTAAAACCAATTGTTCATCATAACTATCAAGGAGATGACATTATATTACCCGAAGATACAAGCGTTGTCATTCGTATGAGCGAACATCTAGACCTACGCGATCAGATAGGTGCTGATTTGGTTACTGCAAGTGGCACCACGCTTCTGGGGGCGGATGACAAAGCAGGTGTTTCGGAGATCATGGAAGCTACACGGATTCTCTTGAGTAACCCGCAGATCAAGCATGGCGAAACCAAGATCCTTTTCACGCCGGATGAAGAGATTGGTCAGGGGGTAAAACACGTAGATATAAAAAAGTTGGGTGCTCAATTTGCATATACAATGGACGGCGAGAAGGCTGGTACGATTGAAGATGAAACCTTTTCGGCTGACGGAGTGCAGGTGATTATAAAAGGAGTCTCTGTACATCCAGGTTTTGCTCATGGTAAAATGGTAAGTGCTATAAAAGCAGCTTCTGCCATTATTAATAACCTGCCAAAGGGAAGACTTTCTCCTGAAACCACAAGAGCGAAGGAAGGATTCGTACATCCTACACAACTGTCAGGGGGAGTGGATCGTGCCGTTATTGAATTTATTGTTCGCGATCATCAAACGGAAAAATTAAATCAACACGAAAAGGAATTACGTTCAAT
Source organism: Sphingobacterium shayense (assembly GCF_013179575.1). Lineage (GTDB taxonomy): Bacteria > Bacteroidota > Bacteroidia > Sphingobacteriales > Sphingobacteriaceae > Sphingobacterium > Sphingobacterium shayense. The sequence goes on from NZ_JABMCQ010000002.1 coordinate 66,226, forward strand.
CATTGAACAGGCACTAGAAGACTTTCCGGGAACCAGTTATGAATTTAAAGTCACCGAGCAGTATCGTAATATGAAAGAAATACTAGATCTTCACCCTCAAATTATGGATATTGGACTTGAAGCAATTAGCAGGGTAGGGCTTTCTGCAGAACGTCGAAGCATACGTGGTGGTACCGACGGGTCACGCCTCTCGTTCATGGGGCTTCCGTGTCCTAATGTGTTTACAGGAGGTCACGCCTTTCATGGAAAGATGGAGTGGATAAGTAAACAGGATATGGAAAAGGCAGTTATGACGATTTTACATATCGTGAACATTTGGGAGGAAAGAGCTTAGTTATTTATTATAAACAATCATTATATGTCAAACGAAATATTAAAAGCGATACAGTATAGAAGAACGGTAAATCAAGCAAGTTTCACAGAACAACCGGTTAGCAAAGATGATATCACGCTTATTTTGGAGGCTGCGAATGCGGCACCTACACATAAACGTACACAACCATGGCGTTTTGTTGTTTTTCAGAACAAAGGGCTCCAAAGATTAGGTGATGAACTGAGCCGGCTTTACAAAGAAATTACCCCAGTTGAAAAATATAGCGAGCTGGCTGAACAAAATATGGCAAAGAAAGCGACAATGTCTAATGTCGCAATAGCTATTATTGTCAATTACTCGGGGGATTTGCCGGAATGGGAGGAATTAGCAGCTACCTCGTGCGCGGTACAAAATTTATGGCTGGCAGCACATTCATTAAATATTGGAGGGTACTGGGCAACTCCTGGGCTTATAAATCACCTTGATTCATTTTTGGAATTGGAAGCAAACCAAAAATGCATTGGATTGTTCTATATGGGGCACCATGATGGTGAACTACGTGAGCCTGTGCGCACACCAATCGCAGAAAAGGTGCGTTGGGAAGATTAGATCACAGGAACTTTATTATAAAAACATCAATTATTATGAAATTTTTATTGCCATTATTTGCATTCTCTGTATGCTTATTTTCATGCGGACAGCCAACCACATCTGACAAAGTAGAATCTCCGGTTTTGGATACAATGGCTCCTGAAGTCGATTCAGAGCACACTTCTGAGAACTCTTTAGATTGGGCGGGTACATATGAAACTACACTTCCTTGTGCGGATTGTCCCGGTATAAAAAGTATAATAACTCTTAACAACGATAGCAGCTTTTCGATTAGTAATGAATATCTCGAGCGGAACACAATAAATAAAGATAGTGGTAAGTTCATGTGGCACGAAAATGGTTCTGTGGTACACTTGAGTTCCGAAAATACAAACGTTAAACTGAAAGTTGGCGAGAATAAATTAATTCATCTCGACACGGATGGGAATGAGATAGTAAGCGAACTTGCCGATATGTACGTTTATAAAAAACAATAATATCTGAAATTGGTGATATTAAAAAAGCGTTCATTAAATTTCTATGGACGCTTTTTTAACGTCAAGATTTCGAACATGCTTAACCGGTAAGATATTTTCCCCCCGGAAGTTTGCGTATAATTACACAAAAGAATAAACATAAAGCTAAAGTAGAGAGCGTTGCGACTGGAATTTTCCAAATTACAGGCAGCGTGACGAGTGGGTGGATAGCATTCAAAATAATGATATGGACAAGGTAGATTCCAAAGCTGTGGCTGTCGATTTCTAGTAGCCATCTTGGCAACGGTTTTTGGATGATCGCCTTGAACAGAAGAAAGACAGCGGCCGCGAGGATTGCGTTGTTTATTCCTAGGTATCCGTAAAAGGTAGGCGTATATTTGCTGAAGTTAATACTCAGATTTAAAGTTCCCCAAGTATTTAATGTCCCTATCGCTATCGCTAAAACTAGATAGAACCACCACGGTCCGTTAAATTCGGTTTTGGCTAAAAAGTATCCGAGAAATAAATATCCCATATATCCAGAGAAAGTAGTTAAATCGATGGTGGGTAAATATTTATTAAACTCTTTATTCATTACGAGTAATGACGCTGCCCACAATAATATAAATAGGATAATTTCATTTTGGCTAGCTTGATGTACAATCATCCGAAGAAAAGGAATCGCAAGATAAAGTCCGACAATCATATATAAAAACCAAAGATGCGCACTAGAACCGTGCATTATTTTTTGAATACTAGTATCTATTACTTGCGAAAGAGGAAGCACGCTGAAGGGCGTGTAACGATAGAAATGATAGATCAAATATATTAATGTCCATATGACAAAAGGAATAAAAATCTTAACCAACCTTCTCTTGTAAAAAACCAGTAGATTTTCTTTCTTGGCTAATAACAAAGCTCCTGAAATCATTACAAAAAGAGGAATGCTAAATCGGGAAAAACTGTTTAATACGTTCGCGTAATTCCAATTGAAGCTTGCAGATTCGAAATGGTTGAGATAACCGGTTGACGCATGAATTAGAATAACCATAAAGGTCGCTAAAACGCGTAGTGCCGAAATATAGTGTATTGGCATAGGTTGCATGTTTTAAAGGTAATGAAAAGGAAACAACTTTTGCTCCATTACATGGACCTTCTGTAACTGTGTTTTTTACTTGGGGTAGCTGTCTAGATTATTTCTTTGTGGCAAAGACATGTCAAAATACCGTTATTTTGAAGCCTACATAGAATAACATTAATGAAGGCTATGATGTAAATGGTAAAAAATATTTAAATTGCATCATGGGATTTGCTACAAAAAAAACAAAACGTTGGGAGCTGCAGAAACTAACATGGACATTTATATCCATTGTTATGTTTGTACCGTTGCCGGTACACCTATTTCCCTTTGTGATGTTATCCCAGGCAAAAAAGAGTAAGATTAAATCTTGGTATGCTTCGGGAATAGTGTTGCTACTGATAGAATTGGCTCTCTTTGGATCCTTCGTATACTACTTTGGCGCCTTCTCGACAGGGATGCTACTTACCTTAGTAGGTTCTGTTACTTCGTATGTTATAGGAAATGGTTTGCTTTTAAATAGAGCCAAACCGTATTTGCAACGATTGGAACTTGGCGAGGTTCGCACGTTAGCGTGGATTCCGACAGCTTCTTCGCGGAATCGACTTCAAGTTCTTCCACAGGCCACACTTGATACACCACAATTATTTATAGAACGGCTACTTCATTGGCGTAAAGAAATCAATAATCAATCTATTCATCAAAATATCGATAAAATTATTCATCTCTTTCAGTTGCTGGAAAAAAATGACAAGCAAGAAGCGGAAAAATTTCTTGTTCGTCATTCTACAGTGGTGAATGTCCTCATGAAGTATGATGAAATAGAGAATTCAAAGCTGTACAATAATGTCACCTCCGAATCGATGCGTAAACTTGAAAATGTAATTTCCAAGGCCGCAGTTGCAATAGAGCAGGAGGTGACTAATCAGTTTAAAATGGGGATACTTGATGTGTCTGCTGAGACTGATGTTTATATCCAAACATTAAAAAATAGAAACCTTTTAAAAGAATAAATATGGCTAACCTAGACTTGACAACATTTGATGATAATCAAGGTGATAAAAATAAAGCGCTTGATGTAAATTTTACTCAAGAGGAAAAGAATATTATTCAACAATATAAAGATAAAATTAACCTAACCTCCACCACCGACGTTATTCAATTCGGCGTCGGGAGCCAGACAAAAGTTAGCAACTTTTCGAATGAAATTCTTAAGCAGGTTCGTACACGCGATATGGGAGGAGCCGAAGATATATTGCTGAATCTCCGTTCGGATATCAAATCCTTTGATGAAAATCTCAATAAAAAACCTTTGATCCCGTTTTTTGACAATATGAAGAAAAAACTTAAGCGGATGAGGACGGAATATCAATCTGTGGAAACAAACATTCATCAGATTGAGCTTAAGATGGAAGGGCATTACAAGAACCTAGCAAAAGATGTAAATATCTTCGATAAATTGTTTACGGAGAATCAGAACTATTTCAAAGAACTTTCGCTATATATAGCCGCAGGTGAACAAAAGTTAGAAGAAGCTCATTCAACAACTCTACCTCAGTTAAAGGCAGATGCCGAGGAATCGGGCGATCAACATAAAATTCAATCCTATAAGGATATGGAGCAACATGTCGTCCGCTTTGAACGAAAAGTTCATGACTTGAAATTAACCCGGATGGTTGTGCTCCAGACTGCTCCACAAATCCGCCTTATACAAAACAATAGTTCAGCTTTAATGGAGAAAATACAGTCTTCATTAGTAAACACCATACCTTTATGGAAAAATCAAATGGTGTTAACCCTTGGTATTGCTCACTCCCAACGTGCTCTTGAGGCGCAGAAAGCTGTCACTGACGCGACGAATGAACTTCTTCGACGTAATTCGGAAATGCTGAAAGAGTCGACCATCAAAGTGGCAAAAGAAACGGAACGAGGCATTGTAGATATAGAAACTATTAAAAAAGCGAACCAAGATATTGTTTCGACTATCGATTCAGTGTTGCAAATACAGCGTGAGGGGCGTGAAAAACGTAAAGTAGTTGAGCAAGAGCTACTGCAGGCTGAGACAGAATTGAAGACACACACGCTTAAGTCCGCGAGCGACGAAAATAAGCTGATTAACTAAATAAAAACGGGCTCTCATTAATCTGAAAGCCCGTTTTGTTAACAGGACGAAAGTCAAACAAAAATCAATTTAATCTTCCCATCGCCGTTTTGGTATGCAAGAGATCGCTTGGACTTTCCGTAAAACGATTGGACGTTGATCATAGCGACTCTCCAAAACAAGGGAATCGTCATCGTGATAAGCAATCCTGTATCTGGGTAGGTACGTTCCTGTTTTATAGCAACCTGAAGCTTTGTATTTTCCGTTTGGTTTGGTGTATACCCCTTCTCCAATTAAGCTATCACCACGAATAACATACACGCCTTTCGCATATTCCGTCCATTGACCGTTATTGTAACAGGAATCTGGAATACGTTGGGTCTTGGCATGGACATCCATTGTTGTGTACACGGAGTCACAAATAAATTTAAACTTGTGTAAAGAATAGTCCAGCATCTGTGCTTGATGCGGGATGCTATCTTGTACCCAAATACCTTGTAAGTACTGTGCGCCTTCAGTTTGCATCTCAGAATGTCGTACACAGGCATTGGTGAGAAAGAGCACGCCTACCAAAACAGATAGACATGTCTTTGTTAATATATTTGTCTTTGATAATACTATCACTTGACTATTTTAAGCTGCCGACCATCTCTTCTGGTTTCACCCACTCATCGAATTCTTCAGCGGTAACATAACCTAACTCAATAGCTGTTTCTTTTAAAGTTGAGTTGTTTTTATGTGCTGTTTGCGCAATTTCAGCGGCTTTATAATAACCGATTTTTGTGTTTAATGCGGTAACTAACATCAATGAATTGTCAACTAGTTCTTTAATTCGTTTGTGATTTGGTTCAATCCCTTCTGCACAATGATCATTGAAAGAGATACAGGCATCACCAATAAGACGGGCAGATTGTAAAAAATTTGCCGCCATCATTGGTTTGAAAACGTTCAGCTCATAATGACCCTGTGTACCGCCAATAGTGATTGCGACATCGTTACCCATAACCTGAGCTGCAACCATGGTTAAAGCCTCACACTGCGTAGGGTTAACCTTTCCAGGCATGATTGATGATCCTGGTTCATTTTCAGGGATAATTATCTCTCCAATCCCAGAGCGCGGACCAGATGCGAGCATACGGATGTCGTTTGCAATTTTATTTAAAGAAACAGCAAGTTGTTTTAAAGCACCATGCGATTCAACGATAGCATCATGAGCAGCTAACGCTTCGAACTTATTTTCAGCAGTAATAAACGGAAGCCCTGTAAATGCAGCAATGTGTTTCGCGACAGTCACATCATATCCGCTAGGCGTATTTAAACCGGTTCCAACAGCTGTTCCTCCTAAAGCAAGTTCTGAAAGGTGAGCTAGTGTGTTTCTTACCGCTTTTAAGCCGTAATTCAGTTGAGCGACGTAACCGGATAATTCTTGACCTAAAGTAAGCGGTGTTGCATCCATGAGATGGGTACGACCAATTTTTACAACATTCATAAATTCTTTCGATTTACGTTGTAAAGTGTCGCGTAGTTTCTCGACACCAGGGAGTGTTACTTCCACGACCGACTTATAAGCCGCAATGTGCATTCCTGTAGGGAAGGTGTCGTTTGAAGACTGGGACTTATTAACATCGTCATTTGCTTTCAATACCGGTTCGCCTTCGCCAATTTTGTTGCCAGCTAAGACTTGAGCGCGGTTTGCAATCACTTCGTTAACATTCATGTTTGACTGTGTCCCTGAACCTGTTTGCCAGATTACGAGGGGGAACTGATCGTCTAGTTTGCCAGCTAGAATCTCATCACAGACCGCAGCAATAGCATCACGTTTTTCTACCGGTAGCACACCTAATTCATGATTTGCATAAGCAGCAGCTTTTTTCAAATAAGCGAAACCTTCAATAATTTCTTTTGGCATTGATGCGCCAGGACCAATTTTAAAGTTGTTGCGCGAACGCTCGGTTTGTGCTCCCCAGTATTTATCAGCAGGAACTTGAACCTCGCCCATCGTGTCTTTTTCTATTCTGAATGACATAATTTAACGTATTTATTCGAATTACAAAGGTAATGAAAATATAACAGATAGGTAGCTAAAATCACGTTATCTACAATGAAACGAGCGACTTTTCCGCTTTGTGTTTCCTAAGTTTACCCGCTACCCAATCGGTTGTTAACATGCTTTTCAATATGATGGTAAAGTTGTTTTGGCTTTAGTGTACGCCATGGAAATTCATTGAGCTGTCCTCCGAAATGTATATAATAATCGATTCCTAGCGATTTAAATTCTTCGATGACATGCTCTCGGAAATTCAGCCCAACGATCCAGCCCTCACTCGTGTCTTCAAACCATTCTTCATAATAAGAGTCGTCAGAGCCATGAAAATTCAAAACATTTTCCCCGATTAAAAGAAATTTATCTATTCCTTCAATGGTCATCACGTCTATCAGCTCTCTTTTAAACACCATGATATCGTTATTGATAGCATCATTCCATTCGCCGATAAGCTCAATAACCGTAAATCTTCTATCGTAATCGACAAATAGCACTTTTAAATAGAGCGTTGGCGAACCGAATTCATCCCACTGCGGATGCAGAAGGAAATTATAGATCTGTTTATCGAATTCAAATTCATTATATATCGTCCCATAAAAAGGGGATCGTTCGTCGTCCGCAGCGATATAATCGTCGCGCCAATTGTAATAAGGTTCAATCTCGTGCACGTTTATCTATTTATAACTCAAATATTACCAAAATTTTATACACTTTGATGTCTTTGATTATTTTTTGTACAAATACATTGTTAACTTAACAGTTATTAATTGGTGAAAACATCTTAATTTTACACCAGCTATTATAAATGCAAAAAGGTACTAAACGAAATATTTTTGTCGCTGCGACATATGCGGCAGTGCTATTACTTGGAATATTGCTGGGACAAAACTATGTGGATGAGCAGGGAAGTAAGCCAGGGAATAGCCTGGTGCCAATTGGTTTGTCAAATAACAGTTGGAAAATTCAACAGATGATAGATCTAATAGCAGATACATACGTGGACAGTGTAAATATAGACTCTGTACAAAATGGAGCTATAAATCATATTATCTCGCATTTAGATCCTTATTCCAGTTATCTAGTACCCAATGAAGCCCAACGTCAAACGGAAATACTTGAGGGGACTTTTGAGGGAATAGGTATGGAATATTTTAATTTAAACGACTCGTTGGTTATTGTGTCTCTGATAAATGGAGGACCAGCAGATAAAGCTGGCTTTCGAGTAGGTGATAAGCTTCTGAAAATAGCAGATACCGCAGTTGCCGGTGTAAATGTGTCGCGCGAACGAGTTGAAAAATTGATTAGAGGTCGAAGAGGGACATCTTTGGACATTCATATTGCTAGAGATGGGCAGGAGTTAAATAGACCAATTCGCGTCATTCGTGATCAAGTTACCGTAAGTTCGATAGACGTAGCCTACATTATTCGACCTGGTGTTGGTTACTTAAAGATCAGGCGGTTTGGGATTAATACTGCGGAAGAATTCAAACGGGCAATAATTGAATTAAAAAAGCAGGGTGCCTCGAAGCTGGTGTTAGATTTGCGAGATAATGGTGGCGGGTACTTCCACATCGCGATTAAGATCGCAGGTGAATTTTTTAACGATAGTCGATTAATTGTTTATACTGAGGGAGCACATGAAGAACGTCACGAATACTACGGAGACGAATCTGGAGAATTCACAGACGGTACGGTCGTTATATTAATTAATGAGAATACTGCATCGGCCAGCGAAATTGTTGCTGGAGCGATACAGGATTGGGATCGCGGCGTAATTATAGGCCGACGTTCATATGGAAAGGGAATTGTACAAGAGCAGTATGACTTTTCTGATGGCTCATCTGTGAATCTTAGTATTGCCCGCTATTTTACACCTTTAGGGAGGAGCATTCAAAAGAAATATTCCCCCAACTGGTCAAATATGCATGATTACTCAAGTATGTATAATGGATTGTGGGCACTGGACACTCTTTATGAACATGGTAAAACTTTTAAGACACGCGCCGGTAAAATGGTTTATAGTGGTGGCGGAATATTACCCGATATTCATGTTGCTCAAGATTCAAATGAACTCAGTTTGTTCTATCAGGATTTAATACAATATAGTTTTATTGAGCAATTTGTCTATTCGCGGTTTACGCAGAAATTGCCAGCATATTCTATTGAAAATTTTTTACAAGGATATCATCTTCCTGATAACGAATTTCGCGCATTCGTGGACTTTGTGCGCGCAGAGGGGTTTATATTAAATAATCAAAAGAGTAGGCAATTGCGGGAATTAATCGAGTCGGATATTGAGGCCCTAGTAGGGCGATATTATTTTGGTAGAGAAGCATATTTTAAAGTGAAGAATCGCGACGATAAGTTTGTGAAAGAGTCGTTGGAATATATTAAAAAGGTGGACAGTCAATTGATTAGCCCCTAGCAGTAACTATAACCCCAGAAGCACGTTGTAAAAGAAAGAATTAGTCAGTTATTGGAAACAGGTTGACTTATTTACAGGTTGAGGCAGGGGCTAGGTTAGCGATTAAGTGCTTACTATCTGCACTTCGCCAATAGTTATTTAATTAATCTTCTGAATTAAGAAAGAGAGAAACTTGCATATTTGTCAATAGCTCTGATCGGAAATCTCTAAAAATCAATCAAAACAGGTTTGTAACTAACAAAGAATATCCTTGAGATTAAAAGTATAGATTCTAAAAGGGTTTAGTCCGTCGAAGTATCCCAATTTGTTAGATGTATATCTGACCAAACAGGATAATGATCCGATAATTTTTCTTTTATTATTTTATATTTCTCAACATTAAACTTTTTGCTGCAGAAGATATAGTCAATTTGGAGTATCGGTAACATCTCATAATGAGTCACACCCCAACCGCGTCCTTTTTCGTCGAAGGTGTTTTTAAGATTTTTACCAATTAGGTTGACACTATACGACATCGGAGTATCGTTGAAATCACCCATTACGATAACAGGATGTCGTGTCGTATCGATATGCTCACGGAGAGCTAACGCCTGTTTACCTCGGCGTTCAAATGCAAGTTTTAATTTTCGTCCTAATTTCTTTGTGGTTTGCTCGTCGCCTGGGACAGTCGATGGATTTTGAATGAATGCTTTGTCTTCAGACTGAAGTCCGAAAGAACGAAGGTGTACGTTGTAGACACGTACAGTATCTCGACCCTTAACGATATCGGCAAATATAATACGGTTGATTCCAAACTCGTTTTTGGTAATTACACCGGAATAGACAATAGGGTATTTAGAGAAGATAATCTGTCCATAACCCTCGTGTTCACTCTGCATAGCGGGTTCAAATATGAATTCTTTGAAATTACCTTGTTCTAATATTTGATCCGTAAACTGTTTTGTACCCTTAATTTTGCTGAAATATTCCTGTATGGTAAGTAAGTCTGGTTGCACTTCTTCTATAAGTTTAGCAACTTGAGTTTTGATATCGTTTGTCGTTTTGCCCTTTACTTTACTAAACAAGTGAGCGTTGAAGGTCATTACTCGTAGGGCTCCGTCGGTTTTTGTTATTTCGTCACTTTTAGCACGTATACCCAGATGCTGGCTCAGCAAATTCCATCCTAACAAGATAGGAATAATCGTAAATAGTGCGACTTTAGGGCGTCGCAGCAGCCAGTATAAAACGAAAGTTACATTTATGATTAGGATAGGAAGATAACCTAGGCCGAGAAAAGCTAATGGCCAAAAAGTCTGCGGATTGATAATAGTTGCCGCATAACTCATAAGTAACAACAAGACGGCAACTATATTGACAAGGAATATCGTTTTGCTGAATAAGCCAAGATCTTTTTTTAGAAGATTTTTTTTTAGCATGCCGTTATTTTTCGCTCTTACTCGCCTTGAATAAAACTTCTTTTTCCTGTGAAGATAAGCTTTCATAACCTCCAACTGAAATTTTATCTAATATTTCATCAATTTCGGATTGGTTTGGAAGGTCTGAATCATTTCTATAAACATGGGGGGAATGGTTGGCCGGCCTCTTATGTACAACTTTGAGTTTTGATCTTTTGAATAATTTTAGGATGTTACTGAAGTCTCTCCCTTGCTTCAGATTTATCATATAAATCACTCCCCATACAGCTGATAATAGAAAAGCGAGTGCAGAGGGTCTGTCGCCAATGGCCATGAAGATGAGCTCAATACAGATGTAAACGATCGCAATGACTTTGATTGATACATTGCCGAATAAAAACAATCGTACTTCGGACTGTGGAACAAGAGTCGCTGTGGCTGCAACTACGGCGCCTAACGCAAATGATCCCGTATTGATAAAACTTGATTGAAAGCCGTTTAATACAGGTATGAAACCGAAAGTAAGATAAGCAATACCGCCTATAATTAAACTACTGCAGTATACATAAAGGAATTGCTTCTTGTTAAGGAAAACCATAAATGTATTACCCATCCAAAACAGCCATAAGCAATCAAAAAGTAGTGAGAACAGACCTGTGTATAAGAAGGGAAATGTAAATAGCGACCATGGTTGACGCAAGAAATCATTAAATGAAAGAGGTAGACTTAAAAGACGAACCGTATAGTCATACAGCGACAAGTTTATGATACCAACATCTTGAAGGAGGTCAAAAACGTGGATAAGCACAAATATGAAAACCTGCGCGGTAATGATAAAAGGTATCGGTGAGTCGCTTTTATAAGTGTCTCGCCAAAAAGTCTTTAAAACGCTCTCTTTCATCGATTATTTTATTTTTCTCTATTTTCCAGATCATCAATTATACGACATATTTTGCTTTTCTCTGTGGTATAGGAATTAAAAACCTTATACCATTCTAACATGTGAAATGCACTTAATGTTCTTTTTAGTAGTAAGTTCCGTTAAATTCCTTTTCTAATCTTCCATGTTTTAAGTAATATAAATGCAAACAGTGCTCCTCCGACATGGGCAAGATGGGCGATAGACCCCCCTCCGTTAGAGAATCCTAGGTATATTTCTATTAGAATTAATATAGGAATAAAAATCTTCGCTTTGACAGGTACGGGAATAAAGAATAGAAAAAGGGGCATATTAGGGAAAAGGTATGCGAAAGCTAGGAGTAATCCATATATAGCGCCAGAAGCGCCAACTAACGGAGTCCCATATATTGATGCTAACGTCGAAAATTGTTCCTGAGTAACTTGTAGATCTGATGTTACTCTATTGTTTATCATATCAAAATTTAACAAGTCCGAAGCTTTAATTGTACCTGCAATTTGGTGTACTTCGAATGCTTGAATACCGTATTGTAAAATAAGGGCGCCAATTCCACAGATAAGGTAAAAATTTAAAAATCGCTTAGAGCCCAACATATGTTCAATGATTGGACCAAACATGACTAGTGAAAACATGTTAAAGAAAATATGGCTGAAACCTCCATGCATAAACATATAGGTAATGATCTGCCATATATGAAAAAATGGCGAGTCAGGGTAGTAAACACCAAAAAAGCGTGTGGATTGGTCGAAAATGGCGGAACCAATAAAACACAGGACGTTTATGATGAGTAGATTTTTTACTACTGGTGTTAAATTTGAAAATAGGTTATTCATTGTTTTTGCTCGTTTAACGTTCGTTTTTATTAAATCGCTCAGATAACTCCTGAAGCGTTATAGTGATGATAATGGGCTTACCATGTATTGATATGCTCGGAGATTCAGTCGCGAACAGCTTATCAAATAGTTCACCCATCTCTTGATTATTCAAAGGTGTTCCAGGTTTGATGGCGGCATTTTTCGCCAAGCTTCTTGCTAAGTTCTCTCGTTTATCTAATTGTAAAGCATCTTTATTGTTCTTAAAGTCCTCTAATAGTTGCTCTAGTATGGTTGTTTCATTTATTCCCGTGCCTAGATCAGCGGGGATACCATCGACTATAAAGGTAGATTTCCCTAAGGCTCGTAGTTGGAAGCCTAATGTCTGTATTTCCGGCAGTATTTCTTCCATTAAAGCAAAATCCGAAGCACTAAGTTCGACGGTTTGGGGAAAGAGACTCTGTTGGCTGCTACCTTGGTTGTTTTCGAGTTGTTCTCTGTATTGTGCAAACAAGATGCGCTCATGAGCAGCTTGTTGATCGATCATCATAAAGCCCGAATGTATCTGGGAAACGATGAACCTATTGTGAAGCTGGAAAAATTGCTTTTTTGACTCTTGGGTTGTTTTTCCTTCTTCAGGCGTCGATGCCCTGTCGTTTAATTCTTCAGAGTTATCGTGGATCAGGGAGAGCTGCTCTGGCGTAGAGTGCTGGGATATCTGATATAATGTATCCCAGTTTTTAGGCATACCGGCCTTTTTCTCCAATCCAGCGGCGTAATCGGAAGAGCGCGATGAAGTCTTTCGGTCTTCGAATGGATTGAAATTTGGGTTAAAATTTATGGTCGGTGCTTGAATCTCATCGATGGGTTTTGTCGTTATAAAGTTGCTAAAGCTCGTTTCTTGGTCGAAATCTAGCGTGGGGGTAATGTTGTAGCGACCGAGCGATCGCTTAACAGCTGATCGAAGGATGGCATAAATAGATTTGTCATCTACATATTTTATTTCCGTCTTAGTAGGATGTACATTAATGTCGATTTTTGATGGATCAATATCAATTGATAGTACGTACAAAGGATAAGTTTCTGCGGGAAGTATTTCTTCGTACGCATCCATAACAGCATGGTTCAAATAGGGATCTTTAATGAAGCGGTTATTGACGAAGAAAAACTGTTCTCCTCGTGTTTTTTTTGCATATTCGGGTTTACCTATAAAACCGTGTAATGTTATGATCGAAGTCTCTTCTTCAATCGGTACCAGACGCTGATTATAGCTATTTCCGAAAATGTGGACTATACGTTGTTTAAGGGTTTCTGCAGGGAGATGGAATAATTCATTTCCATCACTGTGTAATGTTAAAAATATTTCCGGATGAGCTAAAGCAATGCGCTGAAATTCATCGATAATATGGCGCATTTCCACTGCGTTGCTTTTTAGAAAGTTACGTCTGGCAGGAATATTGTAAAATAAATTTTTAACACTTATACTCGTTCCGTTTGGTACCCCTTCAGGATACTGCTTTGCTAGTTTGGAGCCCTCGATTTCAACAACGCTTCCAAGCTCATCTTCGATTCGTTTCGTTTTCATCTCGACCTGCGCAATAGCAGCGATAGAAGCCATTGCTTCACCTCGAAATCCCATTGTACGGATGGCAAAAAGATCCTCTGCTTTACGTATTTTAGAAGTAGCATGCCTTTCGAAGCAATTTCGTGCGTCTGTAACACTCATGCCACAACCATTGTCGATAACTTGGATTAAAGACTTGCCTGCATCTTTAACAATAAGCTTTATTTTATCCGCTCCTGCATCGATTGCGTTTTCAATAAGTTCTTTTACTGCAGAAGCAGGGCGTTGAACGACTTCTCCTGCAGCTATTTGGTTCGCGACCGAATCCGGTAACAACTGAATAATATCTGACATACGAGAACAAAGTTACAAAAATGAGAGGTGATTCTATAGTGATTTGGTGGTTTCAAAGGGGCCATAATAGATCCTTTTAAAAAAATTAAAAATGGAGAAGATTATTCCATCTCCATTTTTAAGAAACGGGCGGTTTCGCTTACTGAATTTTTAATAAGCTCTTCTGGGGTGCCGGCAAACATTAACTCGCCACCACCATTTCCACCTTCGGGACCCATGTCAACTACCCAGTCCGCTGTCTTTATTACATCTAAGTTATGTTCAATAATGAGAACCGTGTTGCCCCGTTCTACTAATCGGTCAATAACACCAAGCAAGACGTTAACGTCTTCAAAGTGTAACCCAGTTGTCGGTTCGTCTAAAATATAAAACGTGTTTCCGGTGTCTTTTTTAGAAAGTTCCGTGGCGAGTTTTACGCGTTGAGCTTCCCCGCCGGAGAGGGTCGTTGACGACTGTCCTAGCGTGATGTATCCAAGCCCTACATCATGCAGCGTCTTAATTTTTCTATAGATAGATGGAATGTTTTCAAAGAAATCTACCGCCTCGTCAATTGTCATATCCAGTACGTCAGAAATTGATTTACCGCGATAACGCACTTCTAAAGTCTCCCGATTGTAGCGTTTTCCCTGACAGGTCTCACAGGGCACCTGTACATCCGGGAGAAAGTTCATTTCTATAATTTTCATTCCGGCCCCTTGACATGTTTCACAACGACCGCCTTTAACGTTAAACGAAAAACGGCCGGGCTTATACCCTCTAATTTTGGCCTCGGGTAATTGAACAAAAAGTGTACGGATATCGGAGAAAACACCGGTGTAAGTAGAAGGATTCGACCGAGGGGTTCGCCCTATGGGACTCTGGTCAATTTCAATGACTTTATCAATATGAGAAAGGCCATCGATACTTTTGTAGGGCATCGGTATGCCTTTCGCGCGGAAGAAGTGTCTATTTAAAATAGGGTATAACGTGCCTGTAATGAGGCTGGATTTGCCCGATCCAGAGACTCCTGTGACAAGAATAAGCGAGCCTAGTGGAAAGTCTACATCGACATTTTTTAAGTTATTGCCTGTGGCTCCTTTAAGCGATAATGTTTGTCCATTTCCGACCCTGCGACGACTAGGGATTGGCACTTCGCGCTGTCCATTTAAATATTGAGCGGTTAAGGAGTCCGAGCGCATGATTTCCAATGGAGTCCCTTGGGCCACAATTTTTCCTCCGTTCACCCCGGCCTCCGGTCCCATATCTATTACATGGTCCGCATTTAAAATCATATCTTTATCATGTTCCACGACAAGAACAGAGTTCCCTATATCACGTAGGTTTTTCAGGGAACTTATTAACCGTTCGTTGTCTCGTTGATGTAAACCAATGCTAGGTTCATCGAGAATGTAGAGTACGTTGACGAGTTGAGATCCAATTTGAGTAGCGAGACGTATCCGTTGGGCTTCACCCCCAGAAAGTGTTTTGGAAGATCTATCTAAGGTTAAATAACTTAAGCCAACATCTAATAGAAAGCCAAGTCTCGTACGAATTTCCTTTAGAATTTCAGCAGCAATAGTATTTTGCCGTTGATTTAAGCGGCTTTCAATTCCTTCAAACCACATGTAAAGTGCGCTGACATCCATACTTGCCAGTTCGGAGATGTTCTTATGGTCGATTTTGAAATGTAGAGATTCTTTTTTTAAACGAGCACCGTTACATGTCGGACATTTTACTTTAGTACGGAAGTCATCAAGCTGTGGCGACTCGTCCGACCCTCTACCGTTTAATTCTTCGAGCATTTTAAATATACCTTCAAATTGCACTTTGTATTCCCGCGCGCCGTAGCTTCCATACGAGATCGTAAGATGAATTGGTTCTATATCGCCAAAAAGCAAAATATCGACTTGTGCATCAGTAAGTTTTTCTATGGGCGTCGTCAATGAGAAATCTAGCCTTTTTGCGACCGCCTTTACAACCTGAAATGTCCAAGACTCACGAGATGGTCCTAGAGGTAGTATAGCTCCTTTTTGTATGCTTAAACTTTTATCTGGAATCACAAAAGTTTTGTCAATTTCAAAGATATAACCTAATCCATCACATTTTTGGCAAGCTCCGTAAGGTGAGTTGAATGAAAATGAATTTGGCTGCGGTTCGTCATATGAAATACCGGAAACAGCATCCATTAGGTAACGGCTAAAAAAGTGCTCGCGGCCGTCTTTGTTCGCTATCTTTATAATTCCTTTGGAGGTTTTCATCGCCTGCATAACAGAGGTATAAAGGCGTTTAGATTCATCTTTAGAAGTGTAGAGCCGGTCGACTACTGTTTCAATGTCGTGTATTTTGTAGCGGTCAACCTGCATTTTTGGTACTAAATCAATTATCTCGCCATCAACACGTACTTTTGTATAGCCTTGTTTTCTGATTTGTTCGAAAAGCTCCCTGTAATGTCCTTTTCTTCCTTTTACTACAGGCGCAAGAATATAGATGGGTTCGCCATCAAATTCTTCGATGATTTTTTCTACGATCTGTTCCTCAGACATACGTTGCATCAGCTCTCCAGTCTGGTAGGAGAATGCATCTGCTGCACGCGCATAGAGTAATCGCAAGAAATCGTATATTTCAGTAATAGTACCGACTGTAGAGCGGGGGTTTTTGTTCGTGGTTTTCTGTTCTATAGAGATAACAGGGCTAAGCCCCGAAATTTTGTCTACGTCGGGACGCTCCATTCCGCCTAAAAACTGACGGCTATACGCAGAGAAGGTCTCCATGTAGCGGCGTTGCCCTTCTGCATATATTGTGTCGAACGCTAGAGAAGATTTTCCACTGCCACTTAACCCGGTAATAACTACCAATTCATTGCGTGGAAAGGCGACATCGATATTGCGTAGGTTGTGCACGCGTGCGCCAAATACTTCAATTTCGTTTTGTTCACCTAAATCTATATGGTTCTGCTGCTTTAAGGAATCCATGTGTTTGTGTTCTGAATTTTGCAAGATACAAAGTTACAGATTTTTAGGCGGACTACCGTGGGATGTAGTAATTGAAAATAGTAAAAACTGCATTTTGAATTCTGTGCAACGGTGCTTTAACATATAATTTGTATTTTGTGGAAAATTATGTTTGGAATTTGAAAAAGTTAGATCTCACTAAGAATGAAAAGGAAGTCGTTGAACAAGCTCTAGAACATTGGGTGGAGAACGGCCAGTTGGCGCCAGAACAGGTCGATGGGTTAAAAAGCACGATTGATCAAAGGTCTTTTGAGTGGAAAGCACTCGCACGCTATGCCTTTTGGATAGCTCTGGTTTCGTTGGTTTTTTCGGTATTTTCCTTATTCGCTGACGACGCGTTAGTGAAATTCGTCGAGCGCTTCTACGAAACTCCGAATATAGTCTTTTGCCTATTGTTCGCTGTGATAGCAGTGGGATTTTATCTGCTTGGTTTTAGAAATAAGAAGCGCTATCCTGATAAAACTTTTTCAAACGAAACATTAATGCTCGCAGGTTCATTTTCTACTGCAGCATCCGTTGGGTTTTTAGGACAGATATTAGATCGGAATACGAATCATTATACAATATCTTTTCTTCTGTCAATTTTAATTTATGTCTGGCTCTCTATTAAGTTACGCTCGAAACTTATTTGGGTATTCGCGCTTGTGGCCTTAGGCGTATGGTTTGCAACCGAGACAGCGTATCATAGCAATTGGGGATTTAAGTTTTGGGGAATGAATTTTCCATTACGATTCACGCTTTTCGGTTTAATCATAACGGCCTTTTCTATTTGGGGACAGACAAAAATTAAAGCTATAGCTGCCTTTCAAGGCGTGAGCTACGTAATTGGCTTATTATATACAATGACCGCATTATGGTGCCTTTCTATTTTTGGAAATTATAGTAGTTTCGATCATTGGACGCAAGTTCGACAATATGAAATATTTTATTGGGGAGTGCTAGGAACCCTGTTGTCGCTAGCTCTTGCGTTATATGGGATGAAGACAAAAGACCATGTGGCACGTGACATTGGTTTTGTTTTTTTTATCCTGAATCTCTATACCCGATTTGTAGAGTATCTATGGGATAATATTAATAGAACGATTTTCTTCTTGATATTAGCGATTTCGTTTTGGGCAGTAGGAAGATGGGCAGAAAAAGTGTGGCGGAAGGGGCAGCCTAATTGATTTTTAGGCTATAAGTGATCTCTACGCCTCCCGCGGCAAGCATATCGTGCACAGAACAATATTTCTTAACAGCTAGATCTGCCGCCTTTTGTGCTTTAACTACATCAATTTCTCCTTTTAGAAGGAAGTTGATATGAATGTGTGTAAAGATATTCGGGATCTCATCTCTCCTTTTTCCTTCGACTTCTACCGTAATGTCACTTATTTTTTGACGTTGCTTTTGCAAAATCGTGTTTAAGTCAAATACACTGCATGAACCTAGGGCCATCAAAATAAGTTCCATAGGACGCACGCCTTTTCCCTCACCACCGATTGTATCCGAGCCATCAATATTTACCTTAACCGAAGATAATTCGCTTGAAGCTTCGAAATGAACTGCTTGGTTTTTACGTTCTAAGTTTATTTTCATGTTTTAGATTCTTTTATTTTGTATTCCAAAGATACAAGATCTATTATTAAAAAGATAATATCTCTTAATAGGTTGGTCCGGATATAGCGGGAGAGGTATGAAAAAGCTCAACTAGATATTAATTAGTTGAGCTTGAAAATCTTTTAAGACGATTTATGGAAATTTTACACCACGATATTGAGCGGCATTTACTTTTGGTATTCTACTGCTATAGGTTGTGTTAATAGCATCTATAAATAAATTGGCCATTAGAGCGTTTCCCATTGGAGTTAAATGTATGCCGTCTAACGAGAAAGCATTTCCTGTAATGAAGGAAGCATTTACACCGATACCGTTGTATTTGATTCCAGGACTTTTTATTTTGTTTAAGTATGCATAAGCATCTGCGACCGCTAAGCCGTTAGTTTCAGCTACTTGTTGAATAGCGGCATTAAATTCCTTTACACGGGCCTGAATGACTTTAACTTCCTCAGTATCTAGTACATATTTGCTTTCCACGGGGTTCAGCGGGTGTAAACCATAAGGAGCAGGGTTCTGCTCACTTGTGCTGCCTAAAAGCCCGGCAGAGGAGAAAGGCAGTACGAATAAATCGGCATCGGTAGCCGCGCGTGGTTGCCCCGAGCCAGCTGTAATGTATATGTTTTCGATTTCCTGTCCAGAAGCAGCTGACGCTGCAACAATCAGAGCGTTACGTGTTACGGTCGTGAAGTAAGGGATAGCAGTGACATCAGGAATAGTCGCTAGTACGCCTTTTTGATCTTCCTGAGTTAACGCGTTTATGAAATTGTTGAGTAGCGATGTGAATGTAGCTGTTTCTGTAAGTGTTTTTGTTGGGTCTCCCTCAACTGCAACTGCGCCATTCATAGCGTAACCGAGAATATCATTGTTGCCCAACCAGAAAGAAAAGAAACTATGATCTTTTCCTGAGACATATTCTTGATATGTTAACGTTTGTGGAACGTCATCAGGAAGTATTCGTTCGAAAAAGGGGTTTCCTATTTGAGTACCTACACCAGGTGCAAATGCTAAATCCATTCGCATACCTGGAACACCATAATTTTCTATTTCGCCTGAAAATTTAGTGTATAAAGGAGTATTATTGGGACTCATCCCTCGTATCGCAAGTTCGGTAGTTACTGGTTCAAGCACAGGTTGTCCCTCCTGTAACGCAGTGAGTTGAAGATACCCTGAGCCATTTCTCTGATCCTCCGAAAATAGCGGACTTCTAAACTCAGTTCCACCAACTGTTTTGATTTGTTCTGATAATAAATTAGGGTAGGCTACTTGTTGCCCCTCAAGGTAAAGACCTCCATCCGCATAACCTGCGGTCAAGGAGTTGCCAATTGCAATATATTTGGAAAAATCTGCCTGACCTGGTTTGGGTTCGTAGTCGGAAAGCTCGGGTTTACATGAGGAGGCTAGAATGATAGCCGATAGACCTACTATTCCTATATTTTTATATATTCTTTTCATAAATATATTACCATTTATAAGTTAAAGATAAACCAGGAGCGTGTATATTCGTGGCATATGCTCCGGTAAGACCAGATTCCACGTTCGAAACGGTACGCTCGGCTAGATGTTGAAACACGTAAGCACCTGTTATGTCCCATTTTTCATTAACGTCGTATGTAAATCCTATTGATCCCATCAATCGGTTGTTATCTGGGGTTTCTGGTGAAACATACGGCCCACGAACAGGCGTGTATACGTAGCCGGCACCTGCTCTAAGAGTAAGTTTATTGTTGGTTTGGTAGTTTATTCCGACTTTACCTGAGAAAGCATTCTCATATTTCTTCGTTTGACGTGTGTCTTGTAATGCTGTGGTGTTATCATGGTAATCGAAAACTAATTCTTTGTAGATGTCGTAACCAATAATTGTTGCATCAGCGGCGATGTCAAGCTTTTCTCCTGCAGGGAAGGTGATTCCTAAATTAAACGAACCTGGTAAAGGCAGTTCCGCATCAAATTTTGTGTTTGGAAAGGAAGAAGCCAGTGCTCCGGGAACTGTGAATTCCGCGTCGCCGTCCTTAAGCTTCGTAATTACTTTTGATCGATAGCTTAACGATAAAGCAAAGTCATCTTCTAAGTTATAATGTACGCCGACGTTGAACCCCATACCCGTCCCAACTCCTGATAGCTCGGCCTTTCCTGGTTCTCCGTTGCCATTCGCAATTGGGATAGAACGTGTTAGATCTACTAATCCCACGTTATAGACGAACCCGCCTCCCATGCCAAAATTTTCCGTAATTTTGAAACTCACAGTAGGTTGTATGTATATCGCACGCATTTGAAGTGAGTTTAATTCATATTTGCCTGGCCATTGATCACCCCAGTCTACGGATCCACCGAAAGGTGTATATATTCCTAATCCGGCTTTCCACCATGAATCTTTAGGGCCAAAAGTTGCAAATACTGAAAAAGGAGGACTGATTTGGAATTTTGTGTGATGCTTATCGACACTGTTAAATTGTCTAAAAGCAGAGCGATACATGACGGCGCTTGCACCCACGGATATTTCGTTGTGGTTCATTTTTGCTAGTGCGCCTGGGCTGTAGAAGATTGATGAGGCGTCAACGAAAAAGGCCGATCCAGCTCCTGCCATACCTACCGCTTTTTGACTTTGTGTGTTGACTTGGGAGCCCTGCGCCCATAACATTGAGGGGCTAGCAAGGAGTATTGCGAGTAATAATCTTTTCATATACGCTGATTGGTTAGCCAAAAATACAATTTATTATGCTAACATAGTATTTATTTGGTGATAATGCAAATCAAAATTATATTTTATTTTATTTATTTTTAGTATAAAAGTTATACTAAACTACTGAATTATTCGCTAATCAAATTTTCTTAGGCTAAAATGTTACACGCCTTTTTATCATCTAGTCCAAACATACATACCCATTAGAAATGTAGTCTAGAATTTATAACAGAGAGTTTTTCTCATAAAAGATAGGCGTGTAGTAATAATCTTGGCAATTTTTTTCGTTAAAAACTGCACAAAATACTAAACTAGTAGACTAAAAAAATTAAATTTGCTCATCATGGAAAAAGATCAATCTAAAATCATTCGGGAACAAGCTAATCGTTCCGCTACCAGAGAGCATTCCGTTCCATTATACCTCACCTCCAGTTTTATTTTTGATAGTGCTGAACAAGGCCGTGCCATATTCGCGGAGGAGGAAGTCGGGATGGTTTATTCGCGTTATGCAAACCCGAATACAACAGAATTTATTAATAAAGTTTGCATCGGAGAACAAGCAGAAGCGGGTCTAGCCTTTGCTTCAGGAATGGCGGCAGTGTTTGCTTGTTTTGCGGGTTTAGTGCGTCAAGGTGATCATATCGTTTCCTCTCGTGCGATTTTCGGATCAACGCATCAGTTATTTACACAATTATTTCCACGTTGGGGAGTTACTCATACTTATGTGGAGGCTGTCGATAACCAAGCGTGGGAAGATGCTATACAAGAAAATACGAAAATAGTATTTTTAGAATCTCCATCAAATCCGGGGTTGGAACTTGCAGATTTAGAATTTGTTGGAGGATTAAAAGCGAAGCATCCAAATGTGATTTTTATTATAGATAATTGTTTTGCAACTCCTTATCTACAAAAACCGTTGCAGTATGGCTTCGATTTGTCCGTTCATTCAGCAACTAAATATATGGATGGGCAGGGACGTGTGCTCGGCGGTGTGATCGTTGGTAACGGCCAATTAATCGAAGAGCTTCGTTTCTTTATACGTCATACAGGACCAGCCATGTCTCCTTTTAATGCCTGGATACTTTCAAAAAGCATGGATACATTAGGGTTACGTATGGACAGGCATTGCAGTAGTGCGCTAGCTCTTGCTGAGACATTAGAAAAGCATCCTGAGATCGAAGACGTGAAATATCCGTTTCTACCATCTCATCCACAATACCAGCTAGCAATTAAGCAAATGAAAGCAGGGGGGGGGATCGTTACGTTTGAAGTTAAGGGAGGAGCCGAACGCGCATTTCGGTTTATCGACGCATTGAACATGATATTGTACACGTCTAATTTAGGAGATGCGAGATCGATAGCCACACACCCCGGTTCTACGACACACTCTAAACTAACGAATGACGAGAAAGTTAGCCTTGGAATCCGTCCGGGAACTATTCGACTTTCAGTGGGGTTGGAGGATAAAGATGACATCATCAACGATATTCTTCAAGCTTTAGAATCAACGAGATAGAGAATTTAAAATAACTACACTCATGGAAGAACACCTACGAGTGTAGCTATTTTTACTTGCAAATTCGTTACAATGCTTGGAGTGCCTGCTCGTAATTTGGTTCTTCGGTAGTTTCTGCAACTTGTTCCGTGTAGCTAACGTTTCCGTTCTCGTCAACAACAACCACTGAACGGCTTAGCAAACCCGCTAATGGACCGTCTGTGAAACGTACCTGATAAGCGTCAG
>NZ_JABMCQ010000020.1 GCF_013179575.1 Sphingobacterium shayense
TCGGATTATCTTTGTTTTGCTCTACAAAAGTAGGAAATCCGGCTTTAGCGACGTCAAGAATAATGGGATCGAATCCCCAAAAATTCATCGATACCGGCGTTGTTTCTACTAGCGGATGTTCTTGGTCATCTTCTTTGTATACGATCTGACCGTCTTCTCGGCGGTAAATATTAGTCCGCTCAGTTACGCTAAGCATGTTGCCATTTTCATCTACTTCGCAGACCCCACGTGAGACATATCCAAAATCCGATAATGTATTGCCTACATTAAAACCAACTAATGCCATTTTTGTATCACTCACTTCTGCAGTCAGAAATTCAGACATTTTTTTAAAGGCGTCGTATCCATAAAAATCATCAGCATTAATAACGCAAAACGGTCCAGAGACATGCTCCGACGCACTCATAACTGCATGTGCCGTTCCCCAAGGTTTTTGACGCTCTATAACTTCAGTTAATCCAAATTTCGTTAAATCAAAATCCTGAAACGCATAGGATACCTCAATTTTACCTTCTAACTTTTTATCAAAAAGATCCTTCATAACTTGAAGAAATTCTTCTCGAATCACGAATACTACTTTTCCAAATCCTGCTCGTATAGCATCAAATATTGAATAGTCAATTATGCGTTCGCCGTTCGGACCAAATCCATCAACTTGTTTTGCTGATCCATAGCGACTAGCAAGTCCTGCGGCAAGAATTACCAATGTCGGTTTACTCATTTACTTAACGTTTGTTTTTCGATTAAAATTAACAATATTTCGATCATTTACGACATAGTGTATCATTTACGATACAAATACGTCCTAAATGTTCAGCACTAATATGGTTTACTGGAGGAATAGATTTTTTACAAAAGCTGTTGCAAGGTAACTAACTGCGCAACGACAATCACCGAAAATAAAAGAACTAACCATAAGGATCGCTCGGCAAACGGCGTATTGTTATATCTGTGTATCAATTTATTCATATTACTGTTTGTTTGTTGTCTTTTCACGTATGGAAGTCTCCATAAAATACCTCGACCGTCGCTCCTATTTCTTCAATAAGTATGCCGAAACACTACAAATTTGACGCTTTTAATGTTAACTAAAAATTAACTTTTGGTGCCTTTTAGTTAGTGATTCGCAAAGATAACAAAACATACAGATATAGAGTATCCCCATTTATGGGGGTTAATTTCGTAAATAAATGTTAAAAAGACACTAATTATGTAAAATAATTGTCACAAACCATCTCAAAGCTGCCTATTAGCTGAAATACAGTGTATATTTGTGTATTCATAATTTAGGTTTATAATTGGTTAGCTAAAGGTTTTCATTCTCCCCGTTTGAAAACCTTTTTTTTTTGTAGCGATACCACTATACGCCAGCGCGTTGCGACTACGCTAATTTACCGCGCAGCCATTATAAAATCATCTAATCTTAAATTAGAAACGATAGTCTTACCGTCATTACGATTATGATCTTTTGTTCTGGGAATTTGCGTAGTTATTTCAAGGTAATCCAAGATCCATTCTTCTTCACCCATTCGGTCACTGCAACCGGAACATCGGTACATAAATAATCGCTCCCTAACGACACACCAAGAAGAAAATCTTCAACCGAGTGTCCAGGCCAGAGACTAACCGTAAAACCTTGCTTTTTCGCCTGATCAACCATATTTTTACTTGTTCCGTGCACATTACACCCCACCCTTTTTATACCCAGGGAAGCAGCTTCCTTTAGAACCTCATCGGATAATGCCTTTCCACGGATAAGCAACATTTCTACCTCTGGATAATTATCTCCGAGATATTTTAACGGGCGAGTGTCAAAAGATGTCATCAGATAGTCGGAACCCTCTGGCATGTTAGCATAAACCTTTTTATACAGCATATCACAATACAATTTTAGTTTATCGGGCTCATATAATGGGGCGTTAGTTTTCATTTCAAATTCCACATACAAACCGGGTCTAGCATTAAAAAATTCAATCACCTCGTCTGCTGTAGGTATTGAATTACCGGCCTTTGTTCGTAAAGCTTTGATTTCTTCGAGCGTAGAAGTTTCAACGGTTCCCTCCACGCCAATTACGCGTTTAAAATCAGCGTCATGAAACACCACCAAGTGATTATCCTTGGTTATACGGATATCAATCTCAAAACCACGTAGTCCCTTCTCATACACACCTTTAAAAGCCTGCATGGTGTTTTCATCAAATTCGAGTTTACCACCGCGGTGGGCAAATATTTTAACTGATGCTTGCTGTCCGAACGCTAATGTTAGATTACCTAACAGAACAAAAACACATATAGCAAGGCGTTTCATAATCATTCGTTTTTTCATAGTAAGTTTATGTTGTTTTGGGTTTAAGTACACTGAATAGCAAAGTGCTTTCTAAAATTAAGAAAAAAACTAACGCCGATAGACAGAACTCGATGATCAATTAAAAAATTCACAATAACTTAACAGAAATACAAGGGATAATATAATTTGCTTTTGGCGGAATGTCCGGTTACTTTCTTAATTTTTGTGTAAGTTTGATCAGTAAAAACAATAAGAATAAATATATGTTTCCATCAGTAGATTTCACTAAAACCAAGGCATACAGCTACCTTGCTGACCATTACATCACCATCAACGAAAAATCGTTAAAAGAGTTATTTGTAGAGGATCCTTCGCGCTTTGAAAAATTCTCAGTGCAGTTTGGCGATATCTTATTAGATTACTCAAAAAATAGGATCAACGACCAAACATTAGCTTTACTTATGCAATTGGCTAAAGAATGTAAACTTGACGAAGCTATTACAGAAATGTTTGCTGGCGCAAAGATTAATGTAACCGAAGGCCGCCAAGTACTACATACCGCTTTACGAAACCAATCGACCGATCCTATACAGGTGGATGGCGAAGACGTAATGCCTAAAGTTAAAGCTGTTTTATCACACATGCGGGAATTCACGGAGCAAATTCTATCCGGCTCTTGGAAAGGCTATACGGGAAAAGCGATAACGGATGTCGTCAATATTGGTATCGGAGGCTCTGATTTAGGCCCCGTTATGGTCACCGAAGCACTTAAAGCGTATAAGACACATCTTGATATGCACTTCGTTTCAAACGTTGATGGAACTCATATTGCAGAAACATTAAAAGGACTAAATCCCGAGACTACTCTTTTTCTAATCGCGTCTAAAACTTTCACAACGCAGGAAACGATGGCAAATGCTCATTCAGCAAAAGATTGGTTTCTAAAATCAGGCGCTATGCAGGAAGACGTAGCAAAACACTTTGTCGCGCTAAGCACGAATACCGAAGGGGTTGCTGCGTTTGGTATCGATACGAGCAATATGTTTGAATTTTGGGATTGGGTCGGTGGCCGTTATTCGTTATGGTCGGCAATTGGACTTTCGATATCTCTAGGTATCGGTTTCGATAACTTCCAAGACCTTCTAAATGGAGCTTACAAGGCTGATGTGCATTTCAAAAGTACCGAATTCGAGCAGAATATTCCGGTGATACTTGGTTTGTTAGGAATATGGTATAATAACTTCTTTGAAGCGGAAAGTCATGCAATCTTACCATATGATCAGTATTTACATCGTTTTGCGGCATACTTCCAGCAGGGCGACATGGAAAGTAATGGAAAATATATTGACCGCAACGGAAATAGGGTCGATTACCAAACAGGACCTGTTATCTGGGGTGAACCGGGAACCAACGGACAACACGCCTTCTATCAACTCATTCACCAAGGCACAAAACTTATCCCTTGCGACTTTATCGCCCCAGCGATATCACATAACCCACTGGGCAATCACCACCAGTTGCTGTTATCGAACTTTTTCGCGCAGACCGAAGCCCTTATGAACGGTAAATCAGAAGACGAAGTGGTCGCAGAGTTGCAGAAGGCATCAAAAAGCCAACAAGAGATCCAACAATTGAAAAATTTTAAAATCTTTGAAGGTAATCGTCCGAGCAACTCATTTTTAATAAAGAAAATTACACCAGAAACCCTAGGGACCTTAATAGCGTTATACGAGCATAAAATTTTTGTCCAGGGAGTGATTTGGAATATATTCAGTTTCGATCAGTGGGGTGTAGAATTGGGAAAGCAACTTGCAGGTAACATTCTTCCCGAACTTGCTTCAGCAGAGCCGATCACTGCACATGATTCATCCACCAACGGACTGATAAACGCTTATAAAGCTTGGCGATAGATTTTCGCTTATAAAGAACAAACCCCAAAAAGCCGAGATTCATGTGAACTGGTTCTTTGGGGTTTTAGCAATTCTTATGGCCGTCTTCCGTAAATCAACAACCGCTTAAATGCGTATAACGCTGGGTAGCTAGAAAAACTTTTTTCTATCCCGCATCTGAAATCCGTAATAAACTCGTCTTTAACATTATTTGGCAACCGATCTAAATAGGGCTGCAGCGCACTGCCAGCAATAAAGTTGTAGAGGTCCGAACTGCTATTTGCAATTATCGGATACATTTTAATGGAAATATGCAGGTCTTTTAATCCACCATCAAACAACAACTGTGCGTACTGGTCAATACTCAATACTGGAGACTCTTGTTTAAACCCTTCGAATATAAAAGCATACGGCGGTTGTGTGGCCATCGATACAAGAATTTGATTCAACAGATTCTCATTTTGCACCGGCATTTGGACAGCGAACTGCCCACCAGGTGTTAACAGGTTAAGGATTTGTGGAATCACTACCTGATGATCGTCAATCCACTGTAAGGCAGCGTTACTAAACACCAAATCATACCGATCACCTGCCATCAACACATCCTGTATATCTTGAAGTTTAAACGATAAACCAGGCGATTGATAAACAGACGTTTTCGCTAGCATTTCTTTGGAGGAATCGATACCTAGCAATTTCGATTTGGGGAGCCATTCTTTAAGTACTGCGGTTTGTTCGCCGGTGCCACAACCTAAATCAATCCCTTTAACGTATTCGCGAGGGTCAATAAGATCGCGTAAATCGTAGAATGGTTCGTTCCGTATATCTTTGTACTGATTGTATAATTCAGGGTTCCATGCCATAGCAAACGATTAGGTTAATATCCATATTTGTCTTTCCATTTATTCTTAAGTGAGTCCCGTAATTTCAATTCGGCAGGATTGTTTCCAGGGTTATAAAGTACCGTCCCGCTCAGGCGCTGAGGCAAAAATTCTTGGTCTACAAAATTTCCCGGAAAGGCATGAGAATATTTGTACTCTACGCCGTACTCAAGTTCTTTCATCAATTTTGTCGGCGCATTGCGAAGATGCAAAGGAACAGGTAGATCACCGGTCTGTTTAACCAGTGCTTGCGCTTTATTAATCGCTTCGTAGGACGCGTTGCTTTTAGCTGAGGACGCTAGATAAGTTACCGTTTGAGAAAGAATAATTCGCGACTCAGGATTCCCAATAACCTTCACTGCTTGAAAGCAATTATTTGCCAGCAACAACGCATTTGGATTCGCATTCCCAATGTCCTCAGAAGCTAAAATCAGTAATCTTCGCGCGATAAACGTAGGATCCTCGCCACCCTCAATCATACGTGCCAGCCAATATACTGCAGCGTTAGGATCACTTCCGCGAATCGATTTGATGAAGGCCGAAATTATATCATAATGTTGCTCGCCAGTTTTATCGTACAGCGCCATATTCTGTTGAACTTGTTTTAATACAAATTCATTCGTTATAGGCTTTTTCTGGGTTAGACTGGCGTTGACAACTAGCTCAAACACCCCTAACAATTTTCGTGCGTCACCGCCTGAGAGTCGAAACAACGCCTCGTATTCTTCAATTTCAACAGGATGCTCTTTGAGAAAGTCATCCTTGGCTCGTGCTTGATCGATAATTGTGCGTAAATCCACTTCCGTTAAATGTTCTAAAATATACACCTGAGCGCGCGATAGTAAGGCCGAGATGACTTCGAAAGAGGGGTTTTCTGTTGTTGCCCCGATCAATGTTACTAGTCCTCGCTCTACCGCGCCAAGTAACGAGTCCTGTTGTGATTTGGAAAATCGATGTATTTCGTCAATAAACAAGATTGGTTGTTCAGCGTTAAAATTCCGCAGCTGCTCGGATTTTTCGATCACCTCACGAATATCTTTTACACCCGCCTGAATTGCACTTAATGAAAATACTGGGCGCTCAAGTTGTCCGGCAATTAACAACGCAAGGGTAGTTTTACCTACCCCTGGGGGCCCCCACAATATCATTGAAGGAATATTTTTCTGCTCTATTGCGTTTCGCAATACAGCTCCGGGACCCACGATATGTTGCTGACCGATATAATCTTCGAGCGACTTTGGACGCATTCGCTCGGCTAAAGGAATTACTGTTGCCATAGTACAAATATAACGATTACGGAACAAAGACTAAGGCTACACCATCCCCGCACTTGGATAGCCAATCGTTGTGATCGACGATTATTCCGGTAACGATTGCGTGTTTTTTTGTATCAGAAACTTTACAAAACCGTCAGATTCCCGTAATATAGCATTATCTAACACATACACCCGGTAGCCGATGGGTGCCCAGCGAATAATCTTCAACAGGGTGTAACATCGCGTTTACGGGAAAGTAACCAATAAACAATTATAAACATGATTAACAAATTAAAAATTTTATGCTTGTTGCTATTGTTCTATCAGTTTGCATATGCGCAGCAACGAACCATCAAAGGAAGCATTACGGACGCTTCAATGCAACCGCTTGCAGGAGTCACGGTGACTGCTCAAGGTGTAACTAACCAGGTCGTTAGCAATGCGCAAGGCTTCTACGAAATATCCGTTAAACAAGGTCTTTCAAATTTATCTTTCAGCTTCATCGGCTACCTCCCCTCAACAATCGGTATTCCAAGCTCTGGGTTACTTGACGTAATTTTAGAGCAAGAAAACTCAAATTTAGAAGAAGTGGTAGTAATTGGCTATGGAACGGTCAAAAGAAAAGATTTAACGGGATCTGTCGCCTCGATAACAGGGAAAGAAGTAGCCGCTGTTCCCGTTGCTAATGCGGCGCAGGCTCTTGCCGGAAAATTACCAGGTGTGAACGTAACAGCCCAAGATGGACGTCCGGATGCAGATATCTCCATCCGAGTACGCGGAGGGGGATCTATTTCGCAAAGCAATGAACCTCTCTACATCGTTGATGGGTTTCCCGTTTCCTCCATTTCGGATATACCATCGAACCAGATACAGAGTATCGATGTATTAAAAGACGCCTCCTCAACAGCTATCTACGGTGCACGTGGAGCAAACGGAGTAATTATCGTGAGTACCAAAACTGGTAAATCAGGACAAGTGCGTGTTAACTACGATGGTTATTATCAAACGAACCAACCGACAAAATATTTGGAATCGTTAAATGCTTACGAATATATAGCCTACAACTGGGCATACGCAAAAGCGTTAAGCGCCAGCTATGCTTCAGCTTGGGAAAGGCTTTGGGCAATAGGTGACTATGCAGAGGAATATAACAATACCAAAGGGATTGGTCACTACCATAATGTTGCAGCAACTAATTTTTCACGTCAAGCGTACAAGGCGTCTATGTCGCATAGTCATAATCTTAGCATTACAGGAGGCAACGAAAAAACAAAAGTCTTGGCCGCAGTCAACTTCATAGACAATGATGGTATGAAGATAAACTCTTGGTTTAAGCGATACAACGCTGCATTGAAAATAGATCAAAAACTAGGTAAAAAAGTAAATTTATCTTTAGACACGCGATACACGAATATCAACCAAATGAGTGATGAATCAACCACATCTAGCAAAGGCTCAATTCTTTCATCTGCGTATCAGTTTCGTCCCATAGCTACAAAAGACATCCTAGGAGAACTCGACGACACTAAAAACACTCAACTAGGGTTGTACGACCTGGTATTACAAGATATGTACAATCCTGTTGAGCGCATGGGGGATTACTACCCTGAATTAAGCAACAGGTCGATACGCGCAAACACTAGCCTTTCCTGGAATATTATTGATGGACTTACTTTTCGATCTGAGCTCGGATTAAACACCTACTGGAACCGATCACAAATTTGGGCGGGGGCTACCTACAGCAATTACCTAGACGCCAGCGGCAATAAAACGTTCGCCGGAGACGCTCAAATTGCCACTGAAGAGGGCTGGAACTTGCGCTGGGCTAATGTCTTAAACTTCCAGGTACAGGGTCTTGGCGAGGATCACAGCCTTGATCTCGTCGTCGGTCAAGAAATAATGGATTCCGACTCGAAAGGCATCAGCATTTGGGGAAATAAATTCCCTAGCTCGTTTGACTCTGAGCGGGCCTTCGCGATGATGGATCAATATCATACAGGAGATAATGCGATAAACGGTGGCTTCGCATCCGAGCGGGGAACTCCAAACAGAATAGAATCCTATTTTGGACGTGCGAACTATACTCTATTAAACAAGTATCTTTTTACAGCAACGCTCCGTGCCGACGGTTCTTCCAGATTCTCATCAACTCACCGATGGGGATATTTCCCCGCTGCAGCATTTGCCTGGAGGCTTTCTGACGAAGGATTTATAAAGAACCTAAAATGGGTTGATAACTTGAAAATGCGACTTTCCTATGGAGCGGTTGGTAACGATGGTATCTCGGCAAACCTATGGCGAATGAATTGGAAATCCGACGGTTTGATAAGATACTCCGTTAATGAACAACAACAGGTATCTTATTCGCCCGCGTCAGCGACAATCGCCAATCCGGATTTAAAATGGGAGACGACAATCACCAGAAATCTAGGTCTTGATTATTCCTTACTTAACAATAGACTTTATGGAACAATTGATCTTTATAAAAACTCGACAAAGAACCTGCTCATGTTGACTTCGATATCAGCAATCAGCGGATTCCGTCAGACCTATGACAACGTTGGGAGTACGTCTAATCGCGGTATCGAACTCGGCGTCGGTGGTGATATCATCCGCAAGTCCGATTTCTCCCTACGTGCAAATCTAAACTTAAACATCAATCGGGGTCGTATTGATCAACTCTCCGAGGGGGTCAATGGCCTATACCGTTCAGCATGGGGATCAACGACAATGCGTCCATCCACCGGAGATTATATTCTTGAAGTCGGGAAACCCGTTGGTCAGGTTCGCGGCTTTATATATGACGGCTGGTATAATGTGACAGATTTTGATTACAATGGGGGTATCTATACACTTAAAAATGGTGTTGCAGACCTAGCATCCGGTATTATAGGGACAGTATATGGAACCACAGCGAATAAACCGGGTGAACAAGTTGCCTACCCTGGGGTAATACGTTTCAAAGATACCAACGGGGACGGTGTTGTCAATGAAGACGATGTAACGATCATCGGGGACACGAATCCGAAACACACGGGGGGCTTAAACATTAGCGGCAACTACCGCCAATTTGACTTTGCCTTAAATTTCAACTGGAGTTATGGAAACAAGGTCTACAACGCAAACTTGCTGTCTGCTTCTCAAGGAGGAAAAGAGGACGGGTTATATCGAAATAGATTGGAATATCTCTCAGGATCCTATAGAATCTATGACATACAAAATGATCAAATTTCGGCAGTAACGGACCCTGATGCACTCGCGGCGCTTAACGTGGGAGCTACCAGTTATCTCCCCTATCACGAAAACGGAATTGTTTCGTCCCAAGGTATCGAAGATGGATCATTTCTGCGATTAAATACCGTTACCTTGGGCTACTCTTTGCCGGAATCGATCGTAAATCGTATTGGGTTTAGAAGTGCACGCCTTTATGCGACTATTTTCAACGCAATGCTATTTACTCGATATAGCGGGCTTGATCCTGAGGTTAGCACCAATTTGAATCAAGGCAACGCTGCATATCCTACCACAGGACTCGACTGGGGTGCATATCCTCGAGCACGTTCGTTCACTTTTGGTTTGAATCTCCAATTATAAAATACCAAGATAATGTCAAAAACAAAACTTAATGTGATGAAAAGATTTTCAATATACATGTTGGCACTCACACTACTTCTATTAGGAGCTTGTAAACGTGATTTTTTAGAAGTGTCATCCCCTTCGGCCGTGGATGAAAAATTTGTATTTTCCTCGCCACAAGAGGCATACAAGGTAATAATGGGTGAATATGAGTTATGGCGAAATGCTAATGGTGGTTTGTTTTATGATCTCGACGTAGTAGGTTCGGATGCTGAAACCCACCCCGAAAGCTATGATGCGCAAATGCGTCATATTCCTGAAGGCCTTTACGCTTCGGAAATGACTATTGATTACACTAATTCGGTGGACACATGGGCAGATTTATACCAAATCGCCAACCGTGCGAACATGATTATGGAAGCAATAGCTGAAAATTCGGAATATCAAGCGGCATTGAAAGAAAACCAAACTACGGATTGGACACACCTATATGGCGAGGCCGCAGTTTTCCGCGCGTATGCATATTTTAACCTTGTTCGATATTTCGGTGATGTACCTTATTTCGACATCCCAATTACAACACTTTCACAAACCGATAGCGCTGCACTAACATCACGGGATTATATCTACGATCAGGAATTAGCGAAGTTACAAAAGGTACAAGGCCTGATGCACCGTCTGGGAGAAGGAGGTATAAATGCCGAACGCTTTTCGCGCACCTTCGCACAAGGTCTAATTGGCAAAATAGCATTGTTCGCAGGCGGATATAGCCTGCGCCGTAACGATATGGACTATGGCAATGTGTCGTTACAGCAAAAGGGAACCGATAAATGGGGGGCGTATTATGCCCGCCGATCAGATTACAAAGACTACTATCAAATTGCAAATACGGCGCTAAAGGAGTTAGTAGACAATCCCGGCTCAGCAACACTAATTACGACCGATCCCCGCGGAGAGGGATATAACAATCCTTTTCAATATAATTTCCAATATAACATGAATCTACAGGTAAGCCCTGAATCACTATACGAAGTTGGAGAAACACAGGGGCAAGCTTCTGAGCGTCCGTATGCGTTTGGCAGACCTTCCAATGGCGGAGGAGCCAACGCGTATCCATGTAAATCGTACGGGCAAAGTCGTATGTTCCCCGTGTTTTACTACGGAGATTACGATCCCACCGACTTACGGCGAGACGTCACTGCCACGGTTACGGTAAATTCGGGATCCGCCTCGGAAGTACTCGTGAATTTCACCCCAGGTTCCAGAAATCAGGGAGGTATTAGCAACAACAAATGGGACGAAAGTCGGATGGCGGTCCCCTTTACCGCCGCACAGCGTAAGTCCGGAATTAACTGGGTGCAAATGCGTATGGCTGACGTCATTTTAATGCTTGCCGAAACCTACGCAGAACTCGGTCAGGAGGCCGCCGCGAAAGAACAGCTTACCAGAGTACGTTCTCGCGCGTTCAACGAACAACATCGGTACACAAAAGTAACCAGTTATATCGGCTCGCTATCGGGAGAAGCATTGAAAGAAGCTATCCAGCAAGAACGCAAACTGGAATTTGCAGGTGAAGGAATCCGACGTTATGATTTAATCCGCACGGGAATGTTTCCCGAAAGAATTAAGCAGGTCCGCGATCAGCAGAAGGAGATGGTAGCATCACTGACTTCCAAAGGGTACTATACTTTCGAGAATGGCAACACAATTTCCAATTATATTTATGTCAAAGCTGTCAACGTTACGCAGTTAGGAATATCAAAGATGCTTACTACGCAATGTAATGTATTAGAGAATGATCCTAGCCATCCTGTACGCTTTCCAAGCTGGCGAGGCAACTGTGATCTGTGGACTACGCAGAATTTTCTACCCTCCGATGGTAATCGCAACTTAGCAATTAAGGGGCTTTTTGAGTACATAGACCCTAGTGGATCCGAGGCGGCTGCACTCGTAGAGCAAGGATACAAAAAAACAGAATGGGCAATAAATATTGTCAATTTTAAGGATCAATATACCACGAATATATTCAAAGGATATACTGACGCGTATTACGCTGCCGGAGTACCTCCCCGTTATATGCTTCCTTTATCTTCAGAAACTATTTTACGCTCGAATGGTCTTATAAAGAATGGATATGGGTTTGCGCAGCAATAAAAAGTACTACCGCTTTTCTTTCTTGGTCCATTAATATATAAGATATTGTGGACCAAGAACCCAAATCGTAAAACACAAGATATAGACTTGACATAGCAGCCATATGGCATAAGTTTCGTATTTTTATCCAGCATATGCAACAAGGTCACGCAATCCAACAAAATAAGAATATGAAAAAAAGATTTTTAGCTTTAATCGCTGCCGGGGTAATCTTTGTCAGCTTAAATGAAGCTGCGGCACAAGTTCAGTTACCTCAGGCAAGCAGCTCAACAACAATCGAGCAAGCTATTGGCATAAAAAAAGTAACACTTGTATACCAACGGCCAAACTTAAAAGACAGACAGGCGTTTGGCGAACTTGCTCCCTATGGAGAGGTATGGCGTACAGGAGCCAACAACATTCCTGTCCTTACGTTTGAGGAAGAAGTGACTATTTCTGGTAACAAAGTACCAGCGGGATCGTACGGATTATTCACTATTCCCCGTGAAAATGGTGACTGGACAGTAATATTAAGCAGCAATCCCAAACAATGGGGTGCCTACCAATATAAACAGGAGGAAGATTTCCTACGTTTCGATGTAAAAGCAAAAACGGTTAATGATAAAGTAGAAACCTTCACGATGGCATTCGAAAATGTAACACCTGAAGGGGCTGACCTTAGTATCGCTTGGGACAATTCAAAAGCGGCCTTCCATATCGCGGTCGATCAATCTAAGGAAATTATAGCATCTATAGAGAAAGCAATGCAAGGTGAAAAAAAACCTTACTTTCAAGCTGCACAATATTATTTCAATAACAACTTAGACATAAAAAAAGCGGCTGAATGGGCAATTAAGGCTGATGAAGGTAATACTCAGGCTCCTCATATCAAATACTGGAAAGCGAGAATTCAACTGAAAGCTGGTGACAAAGCGGCAGCGATAAAAACAGCGAACGAAGGTATCGCTATGGCAAAGGCAGCTGGAAATGAGGAATACGTTAAGTTAAACACTCAGGTATTAAATCAAGCGAAATAAGGCTCAAATCCCCTATTTAAAAGGCGTTACGTACCGTAGCGCCTTTTTTATCATTTAATCCTTTAAAGCTTTAAACAATATTTCTACAGGGTGAACTGCGCTTTGGTCCGTTCCCTCTTTAATCTGGTGACGACAAGATGTCCCCGATGCCGCGATGATAACACTGGGAGGTTTGCTGGCGATCGCCGGATAGAGTACAAGGTTTGCGATTTTCTGGGAAATGGCAAAATGCTCTTTCTCATAACCGAACGAACCAGCCATACCACAACAACCTGAGGCAATCGTTTCTACCGTATAATTCAGTGGCAGATTAAGTGCGGCAACTACCTTTTTCTCCAAGCCCCAAGCCTTCTGCTGACAGTGTCCGTGCAACATGACGTGTTGAGCTTGTGTGGTAAACTGATCGCTGGTAATATTTCCAATTTCAGCTTGCATCGCAATAAACTCTTCGATTGTTAGTGCACGCTCGGCTAATGCCCGTGCTTTATCAAGCAAATCTTCGTTTACCAAATCTAAATATTCATCACGGAAACTCAATATTGCGGAAGGTTCAATACCGATTAGATAAGTCGAATCATCGATTAAATCGGAAAATATCTTTACTTGCTTGTTTGCAACCTTTTGCGCCTTCAGGAGGAACCCTTTCGAAATTAGAGCGCGGCCGCTTCCGGGGTGCTGAGTGAGATGGACCTGAAAACCTAAACGTTCGAGTAGCTTTACAGCCATTTTACCAATTTCCACCTCGTTGTAATTCGAAAATTCGTCGATGAATAAAAAAACCTTCTTTTGGCGATCCCCAACTGGCATGATTGTACGATTCGAGAACCACCTTCGCAGCGTTATTCTCGAAAGCTCAGGTAACTTGCGTTCAGAGGCAAATCCAACGAGATAGTTTATCAGCCTGGATGACCAATCCATGCGCACAAAGATGTTATAGAGCGGAGCAATTGGCATAATAAAAGCATTTACTCGATCTATGTTCGCAATTATCCAACTGCGAAAAGGCACACCGTTTGCCTTGTAATATGCCTGTTGAAAATCTCCTTTCAGCTTAGCCATATCGACGCTAGAGGGGCATTCGGATTTACAGCCCTTACAGCTGATACACAGATCAAGTACCTCTTTAAGGTGTGGGTGGTCGAATGGATTTTGTTTCTCTGAGGTGTAGAGTATTTCACGCAACATATTTGCCCGAGCACGTGTGGTATCTTTTTCCTCCCGCGTTGCCATATAAGATGGACACATCGTACCGCCCGATAAATGCGATTTCCTACAATCCCCCGAGCCATTGCACTGTTCGATATGTTGAAGGATATTTTGACCTCCATAACGGTATACCGAACGGATCGGTCGTTTTGGAGCAAGTTCATATCGTAAAAACGAGTCCATTGGGGGGCTATCTACGATTTTCCCAGGATTGAATATCCCATTTGGATCCCAGGTACGTTTAATATCTTTTAGCAGTCCATAATTATGCTCCCCTATCATCATAGATATAAATTCTCCACGCAACCGACCATCACCATGTTCTCCACTAAGAGAGCCTTGATATTTTTTCACCAGTCGTGCAATATCTATCGCCACCTTCCGAAACTGAACTCGCCCCTCAGCGGTTTTCAGGTTAAGAATGGGTCTAAGATGCAGTTCCCCTGTTGCAGCATGGGCATAGTGCACTGAATAGAGGCCTTTTTTTTCCAGCAATGCGTCAAATTCAGCAATATACTCGGGAAGGTCTTGCACATCTACGGCTGTATCTTCAACTACCGAAGCAGGTTTGGCATCTCCAGGAATGTTGCTCAATAACCCTAGTCCTGCTTTACGAAGATTCCATACCTGTCTTTTTTGTGCTCCTGTTACCAGCGGAAAATGATAGCCCAGCCCCATACTCCGCATATCTTGCTCGACGGTCGCAGCTTTACTCTGCAGGGCAATGATATCTTCGCCATCGTATTCGACAATTAATATCGCGGCAGGATTCCCGGCAACAAAAAATCGATTATTACGTTGCTCTAGGTTATCCTTAGTACGTTCCAGAATATGGTGATCCATAAGCTCGCAAACAAGCGGTTTATGTTCCAAAGCGATAAGGTTTGCCCGCAAGGCTTCGTGCACACTATGAAAATGAACACAAAGAAGTCCTGTTGGATTGACTGGTTTTGGCAATACGCGAAGCTTAATCTCTGTGATAATTCCCAATGTCCCTTCGGATCCACAGAGAAGCTTACAAAAGTTGAATGCTTCAGCCCCTGCTGTAAATGGATCACTATCTAAAAGTAGATCCAATGCATAGCCTGTGTTACGCCGCGGTATTGACTTCTTAGGGAATTCGAGGCGTATTTGTGTTTGGTTTTGGAAATCTGAAAGCAATGAACGGATATGCCGGTAAAGCGTACCCTCTCGACTGTCAAGCTCACATTTGCGAATAAAGTCATCAAAATTTAGAGCAGAAAAATTCACCTGCGAACCGTCAGACAAAAGTACCGACAATTCCAGTGTATGCTCTCGGGTGCTTTGATAAAGTAGAGAATTTGATCCACACGAATTGTTTCCCACCATCCCGCCAATCATCGCTCGATTTGCAGTGGACGTCTCGGGACCAAAATACAAGCCATACTGGGCAAGATACATATTAAGCTCATCACGGATCACGCCAGGCTCCACACGAACCCACCCTTCCTGCACGTTGAGCTCAATTATTTTCGTAAAATAACGTGAAACATCCACTACGATCCCTTCGCCAACTACTTGTCCGGCTAGCGATGTACCTGCGGTTCGTGGTATCAACGATACTTTATGCCTGTTCGCAAATTGAATCAGCGTCCGTAAATCGTCAGCATTTTTCGGAATAGAAACTGCGAGCGGCATCTGCCGATATGCGGAGGCATCCGTAGCGTATAAAGTGCGCATCGGTTCATCCCAATATAACTCGCCTGCGAGCCGAATAGCTAACTCTTCTAACGCTCTCCTCATGATATTTGGGAAACTATTTGTTATTAGCTCCTTTAATCTGATCGGTATAGGTGCTTTCAAATATCCGATCAGCATTGTTCGTTTCAAAACCATCACGGCGATGTTTTGCTTTGATTTCTGACAGGGGAAGTCCCCGAAATGCAGGCAGTATGCCGCGTTCGGCAAACTCTACATAACTCCCAGCAATCTCTAAGGTTACCCCATCGGAGAAACGGGCTCCATAGAGAGCTGAAACTGTACTACTTTGGCGTAATAAGCCGTCCTCACTAGTTTTTATCGTCCCTCCCGAGCTATTTAATTTTATACTGATACTTTCTAAGAAAGCATTAAAACTTTCCAACGTATTATAGCCGTCCTGAAGTTCATGGATACTTATCGTATAATGGTTTAAATAATATCGGTTATAGATAACCCACGCTGCATATTCACTCTCACGAAGCAGTGTCTGATAATCTTCCGATGTCGGTAAATCCCAAAGTGGACGCTGTAAAAAATCTGCAACCTGTTTACCATCATTTAAGTCGAGCTCATCTACGGGATCAGCTGTTATTTTCGATGTGTAACTATGTATCGTCTGCTGTGCGGATTCACTCAATGCAGACACAATCAGCTCGGACACGAAAATTCGCGGGTAGCCCTCAGCTGGTGGCGAATACCAATATGCATCGAGCTTCTTTCCT
This sequence comes from Sphingobacterium shayense, assembly GCF_013179575.1. Lineage (GTDB taxonomy): Bacteria > Bacteroidota > Bacteroidia > Sphingobacteriales > Sphingobacteriaceae > Sphingobacterium > Sphingobacterium shayense. The sequence goes on from NZ_JABMCQ010000020.1 coordinate 16,710, forward strand.
TCAAAATGATAGGCATCTTCACGCTTGTAGCCATATGCAAGAAAAATCTTCTCAAACGAGCGTATGCCCAGATGAGGAACGCCCAATGTACGAAAGGCAATGTGATCGTTAACAATATCCTTTTGAGAAGATATCACGCCACGAGCTAAGAGTTCTCTGGTAATTTTCTTTACATCTTTTACATTCTCACTATAATGGTCGAACAAGTCGTTCAATACGATATCTAAGGGGTTTTGCTGATCGAAATGCATATCAAAAAATTTAGTGGTTTACTGTTTCCAATTTACGAAATGATTCAGACAAACGGAATTAAATGAATACAATATTCTAAAATATACCTTAATTAGAATATAAAAATCGAACTATAATTCTTCTTTCAGAAGTTTCTCCAGTTCCTCTGGACTAAGATTCATATTAACGTTACCATCTTGTGCCAGCGATATCTCACCTGTCTCTTCCGAGACAATTACTGCTATTGCCTCGGAAACTTCTGTTACTCCGATGGCAGCACGGTGACGCAATCCAAACTGGGGAGGTAAATCATCGCTATCGGAAATGGGCAAAACGCTACTCGCCGTCATAATGCGAAAATCCACTATGACGACAGCACCATCATGTAAAGGACTGTTCTTAAAAAAAATCGACTCCAGCAAACGCTTGGATACCGGCGCGTCTATATATTCGCCACTCGACTGATAATACTCTTCATCGAAATAACGCGAAAAAACCAGCAATGCACCTGTTCGAGACTTCGACATACTTCGACAAGCATCGATAATAGGTTTTATGTGTTCGCTATTGTCCACATGGCTCGTCTTTTTATTACCAAGAAAAGACCAGAATACTTTCTTGCGACGTAATGATATGTTTTTTCCAATATGAATTAAGAAACGACGTATTTCCTGCTGGAACACGACGATTAAAGCAATGGAACCGACGGATATGAATCCACCAAAGATCTCGGTTAACAGACGCATTTCCATCTGTTTCACGACTAAGAATATTCCATAAAACAACCCTACCCCGATTAAAATATTAACGGCTATAGTACCTTTGATTAAAGAATATACGTAGTATATGATAATAGCGACCAGCAAGATATCGATGATATCAAGCAAACGAAAGCCGCTTACGATATTGAGATCAAAATTTTCCATGTGTTAGTTGTCTGCAATTTAACAAAAATTAGGCTATGTTTTTCCGCGCCCACGAATTAAAATATACGCTGATTGGATCTGCCTCTCAAAATTATACTCTACGAACTGTCCGCGCCGCTTTATACCACTCGGAATAAGAATCAAGAAATCGAGAAAATTCAATACATTTGTATTAACTACTAGAATTTTTTGAGATGACAAAACTATCCGTTAATATCAACAAAATAGCTACCCTACGTAATTCTCGAGGTGGAAATGTGCCGAATGTACTCGCTGCCGCGTTGGCCTGTGAACGGTTTGGTGCCCAAGGTATCACAGTGCATCCTCGCCCGGATGAACGCCACATTCGCTATCAGGATGTTTATGATCTGAAGGCAGAAATTACAACTGAGTTTAATATTGAAGGTAATTGCCAAGAGCAGAAGTTTATCGACCTTGTCTTGGCCAATAGACCTACACAGGTCACCTTGGTTCCGGATGCATTGGGACAGATTACGTCAAATCATGGCTGGGATACCATTGCTAATAAAAGCTATTTACAGGATATGGTAAAACTTTTTAAAGATCAAGGGATCCGCGTATCTATTTTTGTTGATCCCGATGAACGAATGGTTGAGGCAGCAGCAGAGACTGGTACAGACCGGGTAGAGCTATACACTGAAGGGTATGCCGAGGTGTTCGGCTTTAACACGCAACAAGCGATCTCTCCATATATAAAAGCAGCACAAAAAGCCCAAGAGGTCGGTTTGGGGCTGAATGCGGGACATGACCTCGACTTAAACAATTTGAAATACTTCAACGAACATATCCCAGGATTACTCGAAGTAAGTATCGGTCATGCTTTAATTGCAGATGCTCTCTATTTAGGACTAGAAGAAACTATAAGCCGATACCTGGGAGCTCTTAGGGCTTAATATTCATCCCTAAGTGAGCATGGATCATTTAGGGAATCAGGCCATAGATCAATAAATAGAGGTAGAAATCTTTAATGATCTCTACCCCTATTTAATTTGACAGTAAGTAAAAACTTCTAGTTTATACCTTTAAATATTCTTTCCCATCGGATTTTAGAAAGGAATGTACCGTCCTTATCCCAACTCATCCATGTGAAGAGAGCCTTTCCAACAATGTGGTCTTCTGGTACAAAACCCCAACCACGAGAATCTAAGGAGTTATGTCTATTATCCCCCATCATCCAGTAGTAATTTTGTTTAAATGTATATGTTTTCGCTGGCGCACCATTAATATAGTAAGCCTCACCTTTCTTTTCGAAACTGTTTCCTTCATAATCACGAATAACTCTTCCGTATAAAGGCGCGGTTAAAGAGTCTAGGGTAATCGTTGCTCCGGCTGCAGGAATGAGTATCGGTCCGAAATTATCATAGTTCCATCGAAAATGCTTATCGTGCGGATATGTTGTCCCTTGGCTTTCTTCCGGGCTAAGTATACCCGACTCTACGCGCTGCACGTTACTCCACGAACGCACCACTTCAGCTTCTTGTTCTGTCATATGCAACTGATAAACACCCGGCTGTCCCTGCGCGTACTCGATACGCATGTCTTTAAGCTTTTCCGGATTCAGACCAGCCTGATCGGTAAACACATAATAGTCTATCTGCATCTCTTCGGGAATCGTTGCCGATTCACCATTAATATATAATACAGCGTTCGCCATGGAAACCTCATCTCCCGGCATCCCGACGCATCGTTTAATATAGTTTTCGCGCTTATCAATCGGACGTGTGGTGATGGTAAACTGGTTATTTACAGCTTCAGCCCCGTATGTGCGTACTAAATCACTGTAGGTTTGTTCCTGCGCTTCCAAGGCGACCGTATCTCCGGCAGGGAAGTTAAATACCACAACGTCGTTGCGCTTGATGTTCTGAAAACCTGGAAGACGCTTATAAGGAAGTTTAACTACCTCAGAGTACGCTTTGCCACCTGTTATCGGCATGGTATGATGCGCAAATGGAAATGCAATTGGTGTCATCGGCACGCGAGGTCCGTAATTCAACTTACTGACAAACAGAAAGTCTCCCACAAGTAAGCTCCGCTCCATCGAACCAGTAGGAATCATATAAGCTTCAATTAAAAATCCACGGATGAGTGATGCTGCAACTGTAGCAAAAATAATCGCGTCTGCCCACTCTCGTCCAACGGATTTATGATATGGATATTTCTTTCTAAATTCATCTGTATTGGATGGGCCTAAGTATTTAACGTCCTTATCATTTCCCCAAAGAGGCAAGAAAATAAACGGAAGTATAACGGCGACCGCGGTCTCCCAAAATCTTCTTTTACCAAAAGATTTTAATAGATCTAAATACAACCCATAGAATATAAATATATTGACAATAGGAACGATCAATAAAATCACCCACCATTTTGGGCGAGCCGTGAGTTCCGCCATCACATACTCCCGGTAAAAGGGAATTATCGCTTCCCAGCCTTGCTTCCCAGCTTTCTTAAACAGTAGCCACAAGCCATATAGCGAGGCGATGGTGATTACGGCAAAAATGATATACCACATATAAAATTATTAAATATCAAAAATTATGATTCCTAGCAGTTGATTGCCTAATGCTAGGAAACGTTATGCATTGAAATCGAAAATATCGGTTATTTGATAAAATCCTCTTTTCCCTGCAAGCCATTCCGAGGCAACAACCGCACCAAGAGCGAACCCAGCTCTAGAATGTGCCGTATGCTTAAATTCAATTTGATCGACTTCAGAGCTGTACAATACGGTATGCGTACCTGGAACTTCCTCAATTCGATGACTTTCGATCAGAAGCTCTTCTGCAGAAGGAATAATTTCCGGCCCGTCATCTACAAGGTTGTTTACCCATCTACCCTTATTTTCGAGCCCGTCAATAATTCCTTCCGCGATTGTTATCGCGGTGCCACTTGGCGCATCAAGTTTGTGTACATGATGAATCTCCTCTACTTGAACATCATATTGCTTGTAGGGATTCATCACTTTTGCTAGCTGTCTGTTGATATGAAAAAAGATATTAACACCAATACTGAAGTTCGATCCGTAAAGGAGTGCATGATTATCTTTTAGACAATTCGCTTTAATTTCTTCCAACTGGTCATACCAGCCTGTGGTTCCCACCACAATGGGAAGATCGGCTTGAAAACAGAGGTTAATATTATCGATAGCAGCTGCGGGCTCACTAAAATCGATCCCTACATCAGCTCCCTGTAGGTCGTCGGCTGTTATTGACTCCCTGTTATCTTTATCAATGATGAGTACAACTTCGTGGCCCCGTTTAGCAGCAAATTTCTCGATTAGCTGCCCCATTTTCCCATATCCTAAAAGTACTATTTTCATAAATATTGGTTATTGTTAGTTCAAATTCATCGTCAGCTTAATCCCCGGACTGACACCATATCCGCCCAGTAGGTTACTGTTAGCATAGCCATAGGAAGGCATTAATGTCGGGCTAACTTTCATCGTGATCGCAGAGCCGATACTCCAGCGATTTTTCAGCATAGAATCCACGTAAGCCTCTACGACGTTTAAACCCCACCAACCCGCTGTCACTAAAATTGTCAAATCTCGGTTACGACGAGCATAATCCTTTTGCTTAACGAGCCCTTCGATGGTTCTATATCCTCGTAAATCAGGATCCCTACTTTCAACCTCACCGTTATTTTCCACGCGGTATGCCAATTCATCTAGAAACTTGGTGTAATACCATTGCCAATAATCGAACACCAAATATCCACCCACAAACCCGCCATAAATGACAGGTACCTTTACCCACCATAAGCCTTTATTGGTGTGCTGCCCCCAACCTGGAAGAATCAAAGAACGCTTCCATGCTACACGCGAAAGGCGCTCTATCTCTAGGCGCGCCGAATCCTTCTTTATTCCTTTATAATAATATTTTTCTCTTTCCTTTTCCGCCGCTATGCGTGCCCTGCGCTCTTTACGCGTTTCCTCCACGGTATCCTGCTCAGAAGGTTGCTCACCAAGTTCAACGGAATCAATCTGCACGGAATCCATAGGTACTTCAATCGGTACCCTTTTAACAGTATCAGGTTGAGAAGGTTCCTGTGCGACTCCTGAATTTTGAAGTCCTACAAAAAAAAATAATAAGAGTAAATATCGCATTACCAATCTAATAACTCTAGGATACGACTAAGGTCATCCTCACTATCAAACGGAATCTCAATAGCGCCCTTTCCCTTGCTATTTTTCAGGTTCAATCGTACCCGTGTCGAGAAGCGTGATGCTAAATCATCCTCAATTTTTTGATACTGAAAATCAAGCTGCTTGCCAACCGGATTCTTCTTAGGTTTACTTTGCTCTTGAATATTACGCACCAATATCTCGGTCATCCTAACGGAAAGACCTTTGTCTATAATCTCTTGAAATACGAACAACTGTTTCTCGATCTCTCCTACATTGATCAATGCTCGCGCATGCCCCATAGAAATCTGTCCATCGCGAATCCCAGCTTGAATTACTGGAGGAAGCTTCAAAAGACGTAAGTAATTCGTAACTGTAGAACGATTCTTACTCACACGCTCACCAAGTTGATCCTGCTTTAGGTTACATTCTTCAATCATGCGTTGAAAACTCAAAGCAACCTCAATAGCATTTAAGTTTTCGCGTTGGATGTTTTCGATTAGTGCCATCTCCAGCATCTGCTGATCGTTGGCCGTACGCACATATGCCGGAACATCCTCGATTCCTGCCATCTTGGACGCCCGTAATCGACGTTCCCCACTTATAAGCTGGTATTCGTTTTTACCAATCTGACGAACCGTTATAGGCTGTATTAGGCCCTGATTAACAATAGAATCCGCCAACTCCTGCAAAGATTGTTCATCGAAATCCGATCTTGGCTGGAACGGATTGACCGCTATCTGGCTAATTTTTATAAAATTAATGCTCCCGGCAGCTGTATTCGTCGATTCTTTGTTTACTGGCGCCGCCGGCTGTTTGCCTTTAGAGACTTCTATATCATCAGACTGCAACAAAGCTCCTAAGCCTTTCCCTAATCCCGTTTTTCTCTGTATTGCCATATTATACTGTTGCTTTTTGCGATTCCTCGATTACCAGGCCATTTTTCTGCAAGATCTCTCGCGCTAAATTCAAATAATTGATCGCGCCTTTACAGGACGCATCGTGCATAATCACAGAAATCCCAAAACTTGGAGCCTCACTTAAACGCGTGTTACGTTGGATGATCGTTTCAAAAACGAGGTCCGCAAAATGGGTACGTACTTCTTCGACTACTTGATTTGACAAGCGCAAGCGTACGTCATACATCGTTAGCAAGATGCCTTCAATTTCCAACGATGTATTTAACCTAGATTGCACAATTTTAATTGTATTGAGTAGTTTACCAAGTCCTTCAAGTGCAAAATATTCACATTGCACCGGAATAATTACAGAGTCAGATGCCGTCAGCGCATTAATCGTAATTAGGCCGAGCGACGGAGAGCAGTCGATAATGATAAAGTCATAATCGTCTTTAACCTCCGCTAACATTTTCAACATTTTAAACTCTCGTTCTTCCATGTTGATCATCTCAATCTCGGCTCCCACCAAATCTATATGAGCAGGTAATAAATCGAGATTTGGTGTTTCGGTAGCTTGGATAGCATCACGCGGATCTAAATCATTGACTAGACATTCGTAAACACTCGATTTTATTGCACGAGGATCAAACCCAATACCGGAAGTTGAGTTGGCTTGTGGATCCGCATCAACAAGTAACGTTTTATGTTCCAAAACGGCTAAACTTGCCGCAAGGTTGATTGACGTTGTTGTCTTACCTACACCACCCTTTTGATTAGCAATTGCTATTATTTTTCCCATGAGATTGAAATCCTTTCTAAATCTAACTATCAATGTCAGACGTCGTCCCCAAATTTAACCCAAATTTACATTTCCCAATCAAAGGAAATGCTTAAATGATGTTAAAATTAGTACTTTTGACAAAAGTCCTTTTACCACTGACTAAGGTTGCTAAGATACAAAAAAATAGCTTTACCACTCAATATGCATAAAAGGGTTTTTAAAGCAAATGATATCGAATGAACTTAATTATATCTGGAACAAACAGAGAAAAGAGCAACTCTTTAAAAATTGCTAATTATTATCTACAGCAGTTACGAGCCAAAGACGAAGGCGACTGGGAGATACTCTCACTGATCGACATCCCACATCAACTTGCTTTCACCGATCTTTATGGGAAGCGCAGTGAAACCTTCGAACCAATACAAGCTAAAATATCGGGCGCACAGAAATTCGTTTTCGTTATTCCTGAATATAATGGGAGCTTTCCAGGCATTCTAAAAACCTTTATAGACGCATGTTCATTTCCTGCTTCATTTTACCACAAGAAGGCTGCTCTGGTGGGGCTCTCTTCTGGGAAATATGGAAACATTCGCGGCATCGATCATTTTACTGGCGTCTGCAACTACATGCGGATGCATGTACTCCCTTTAAAGATTCACATTCCTCAGGTACAAAACGAGCTCGATGAGAAAGGAAACTTCACCGATGCCCTCACGGTGAAATTTATCAATGAACAGATCAGCGAGATAATACACTTTTAACACTCACTCTTCTATTCTTCTACCTACTCTCGTGGATCATCGACATCCAAGTAATGCCCATTTCGGTAAAAATGACTATTATAACGACAGATATACTAGAATTTAAATGCGTCAAACGAAGATGTGAAAATCAACTGATTTTTACTTACAGGTAACCACATTATTACCATAACAATTTGTTATATACGATAATAAAGTATCATTTCTAACGCAGCTTTATTATGGCGACATTTGTTTTATGCTAACATCTAAACATAATAATGAAACATTCCTCGCTATCAAAGGTGTCGTTAGGCAGATCAAAGTAATAGCTATTTTATGTATAATACTTTTGAGTATTACGCTTACAAATATTCATCTAAGTAGTGGGTCTGAAGGAACAATACCGACAAACAATAACTCGGATTCCGTAAAAAATACCATTATATCAGATAATTTTGACATCCCTCCTTTCGACGATTCACCAGAAGGTAAGCTTGCTGAATACGGCCACCGTTTAATTACTGAAACGTACGCATCAATCGGCCCAGAAACTGACCACAAGATTACAGGGAATCGACTCTCTTGCTCAAGTTGCCATTTAAACGGAGGCACCAAACCGCACGCCGCGCCGTATATCGGTCTCACGGGGCTATTTCCCATTTACGTAGGCCGAGAAAACAAAATTGTGTCATTGGAGGAACGGATTAACGGTTGCTTTGAACGTAGTATGAACGGTAAAGCTATCGATGTGAATAGTACAATCATGCGCGCAATGATCAGCTATATTAAACATATTAGTCGAGGAACCCCGGTTGGTCAACGATTAGAGGGCCAAGGTTTTTTGACCATAAAAATCCCTGAACGGTCCGCCAACTTAAAAAATGGCGCTTTAGTTTATAAAAACACATGTGCAAGCTGTCACGGCGACAAAGGACAGGGTTTATTAGGTACCAACGGCAACCGCGATGGCGGCTATATCTACCCGCAGCTATGGGGGGAAGACACGTATAATGACGGAGCGGGCATGTCTCGTATTCTAACCGCAGCAAAATTTATCAAAGGGAATATGCCCCTTGGAGTCACATCCGATGCGCCACAGCTCAGTGATGAACAAGCATACGACGTAGCCGCGTACATCAATAGTCATGACAGACCCAAGAAAGCAAACAAAGAACTCGATTATCCGGATTTACAAAGAAAGCCAAAGGATTCTCCATATCCACCGTACGCCGACAATATTTCTGTAGAACAGCATAAATACGGGCCTTTCAATTTTTAAATAGCATATAAATTACATCACAATGAAACAAAAAATCATTTTCCTAGCATTGCTAGTCTGCTGCCTGAGCACGCAAGTAAAAGCACAAGACGCACTGGCGTTAAACAAAGAATATACTGGCGCAAAACCTACATTGACGGTATATCGCGTTATTTATCAATTAGATTCAGGCTCACCAGAGATTATAAAAAAAGCGATTCGAAATATAAGCAACTTGCTTAACGACCCTCGATTACAAGGAAAGCTTGAGGTCGAACTGGTCGCGTTCTCAGGTGGTACCGAAGCGTTTAAAAAGAATAGCGAGTACGAGGAAGCTATAAAAAAGTTAGTGAATCAAGGTGTAAAAGTAGTGCAGTGCCTGAACACATTGAAAGAACGCAACATCAAAAAAAGTGAACTATACGACTTTCTAGCATTCGTTCCCACAGGAAACGGGGAGCTCGTTATTCGCAGTCAACAAGGCTGGACCGTTATCAAACCATAAACAATTTTATAATGATAATCTATTTGAAAATGATACAACATTGTATTCTTTTAGTTTTTATACTATTCTTTAATGAAACGCTATATGGACAAAACGAACATCGTTTTGATCCGCCATGGAATACGCCTCCAAAATCAGCCGTTGAGTTCACCATTCATGGCATCAATAATGTCCCTGATCTATATGGAGACATCGTGGATCCACAGCTCGTTATATTTTTCGCGGGCAACCAGTTTATGTGTATTGACGAGCTCCTGACGGGTTTTAAAAAGCAAAACCCGCAAATCGAACGCATTTTTGTAGAAACGCTACCCCCCGGCATCCTAGCTAAACAAATTAAAGGCGGTTCGCTTACTATTGGAAATTTACGTGTAACACATAAACCGGATATCTTCGCGGCAGGTAAAGCAAGAATCGACTCAATGGCTGAGTATTTTAGTCGAACTGAAACATATGCCTACAATGGATTGACTTTGATGGTACCGGAAGGTAATCCAAAAAATATTCGAAGCATTGATGACCTTAGGGATCCGAAACTCAAGGTAGCGATGCCCAATCCCGCCTGGGAGGGAATTGGAAAACAAATCGAAACAGCGTACGTTAAAGTGGGTGGTGAAACCCTTCGAAAAACGATTATGGAGCAAAAGACAGCGGACGGCAGCACCTATCTTACTCGAATTCACCATCGCGAGAGCCCGCTCCGTATCCTAAAAAACCAAAGCGATGTAGCACCCGTGTGGACGTCTGAGGTTATCTACCAAAAAATGATCGGCAACCCAGTCCAAGAAATCGCCATTCCTTTAGAGCACAACATCAAAGCTAGTTATGTTGCTGGTAGACTTAAGGCTGCTCCACGACCTGAGGCGGCTGATTTATTTATCGCCTATTTGGTTTCTGATGAGGCTAAAGCAATTTATCGAAAATACGGTTTCGAGGTTGAATAAGTTCGGGGAAAAATATTTTGTTTATAATTGAATATGATTAACGTTGACTTCAAGATATTGGTATTCATTTCGGCCGCCCGACATTTAAATTTTACTCGGGCGGCAAAGGAAATGAATATCTCCCAACCCGCTGTAAGCAAAAATATTCAAGAGTTGGAGTCGCAAGCAGGGCGTAATCTTTTCGAACGTAGCGGTCATCGTCTTGGGTTAACGAAGGCTGGAGCCCTGTTTCTGGAACACGCTTTGAAGATTACAGCGGTTTATCAAAACTTCAATTGCGAACTAGGATTGATGGAAGGGATTTTGTCAGGAGAGCTTAGACTCGGTGCGAGTACAACGCTTGCCCACTTCATCCTTCCGGATATCATAGCGGCTTTCCATCTTGCCTTCCCCAACATTACACTCAATGTGTTACAGGGCAATACTAGGAACATCGAGGATTTTCTAATTAATCACACCATCGACCTCGGTGTTGTAGAAGGACTTTCGGACAATGTAGCGATGAAATATGAGACATTCCTGAAAGATGAAATTGTTTTGGTCACGCGTCGAGAGAATCCGAAAATCATTCCCGGACAATCTATCGACACGGCTCAGCTATTGGATTTGGAATTTGTCTTGCGCGAACAGGGCTCTGGCACCAACGATGTTATCCGTAGAGCGGTAACCAATGCCGGTATATCTTGGCAAGACCTACACGTGAAAGTTCATCTAGCGAGTACTGAAAGTATCAAAAGCTTTCTGCGTAAAACGGACTGTTTTTCTTTTCTATCTGTTTACGCTATACATAAAGAAATACAAAACGGCGAGTTGGTTGTTGTTGAGGTCGAGAACCTATGCATGGACCGGAGCTTCTACTTTGTACGTCCACATGGAGTTATAGGTCATCTTCCCGAAGCTTTCCGCCGGTTCAGCATGACACATTATGCGAAAAACGGCATATTCACCCCTGGAGAATAACATTAACGAATTAACGTTAGGTGAGACGCATCAGCGGGTTCTTCTATCACCCGCATTGCATATTTCACAGGTACATTTCCCTGCATCTAAAGATTAACAAATGTACTGTCACCGTCTGTCACTGATTATGTTGTTTAGTAACTGTTCCATATTATGCCGAAACGCGACAGCACTTTCTTTGTACTCTCCCAAGAAATGCTTTTGTTCCTCGTAATTAAAAAGTGTCCATTCACCTTTGTTGTACTCGAGTGCGGTCAAATTCTCTATCCAATCCCCTGAATTCAAATATACGCAGCTTCCTTTTTTCGTCTCAACAGTACGCATCTGTGGCTGATGAATATGTCCACATATTACATAATCATAGCGGTTTTCAATCGCAAGATGAGATGCAGTTTCTTCGAAATCAGAAATAAACCGTACGGCTTTTTTAACTGAATTTTTAATCTGCTTAGAAAGGGAGTACTTCTCCCGACCTAGCCCCGTAAGCATCCAGTTAATGACATTGTTAAGCTGAATCAATCGATCGTAGCCCCATCCGCCAAGCTTAGCCAGCCATTTTGTATGTTGAATCGAGGCATCAAAAACATCCCCATGAAAGATCCAAACCTTTTTCCCGTTTAGCTCAAGAAGCAAGCGGTTAGTAAGGCCAATATTACCAAATTGCATTTTACCGAACTTACGCAACATTTCATCATGATTTCCCGTAATATACGTGACTTCGCAGTCTTGATAGGCCATGTCCAGGATGTATTTCAACACGCCTAAATGCGATTCGGGAAAGTAACTTTTTCTGAACTGCCATATATCAATGATATCGCCATTAAGAACTAGCTTTTTCGGATTGATAGAGGACAGGTATTGCATAAGTTCGCGAGAACGGCAGCCATATGTTCCAAGGTGCACGTCTGAGATGACAACTAATTCAACGTCTCGTTTCATAACGGTTTTTTACAAAGTACGACAACCAATATGAAAGCATCATTTACAGAGAGTTAACAAATCGTCAATTTTTCAAAAGATTGTCCATTATTCTATACCGAATCTGACTAAACGTGGCACGGCGCGGCGAATATACGCGATTAGGATACTCTCGAATCCTTGCACGCGATATACCCATGTTCAGAAAATAATCGTCGCTTGAAATAAATAATAGAAGGGGTTTTTCTCGAGAATTATGCAACCGCTGCTGATATTATCTTGCGCTAGTGACATAACCCAGCATGTATTCTTGAAATTTTTCGTAATATACTTGGAAAGAAGTTACTGTATCTTCTTTTGTAAGCTCAAGTGTCATAACACCCTGCGGTGCGTAGGTAAACGGTAAGATGCGCATGTTGCCTAAGAAAGAAACGCCTTTATTTCCTTGCAATTTATAGACGGCCTCCTTGGCACACCAACACGCGTAGAGCTGTTCAATATTTTCGGGTTGAATGAAGCTAAGTTCTTCTTCAGAAAGAAACTTCTCTTTGATCCGTAAGACTTTATCCTTCACAATTTCCAGGTCTAAACCACACGGCCCGGCACTAGACATGAGCACCCCCGCGTAGTCATAAGAATGCGTTAGTGAAATTTCGTATGAATAATCGGGAAGATAGGGTTTACCATTTTGATCAGAGGGGCATGAGATATAATTGTCCGTGCGTAACAGATAGCGCAGAAGCACTCGCGTCGCCAACCAATGCAGCGTTCTTTTGCCCTTGCTCAAGCGTGCTAACTTCTCACACTCATCATTATTGAGCTGCAAACGAGCGCTTAATTCTTGCTCAGTTTCTTCAATTTTCCAAATTGCAAACTTGGTCTCTGTGTCGAGTTCTCGTAAATACACCAATGCCATTGTTAAATGTAAGAACTAAATACGAATCCACCAACAATGCTGCGGTGGATTCATCTAACAAGTCATGCCTTTACACGCCTGATATACATTGCGGCTTCTTAGGGGCGCTTAATATATTAGTCTTCTGGGGACAGCGAACAGTAAAAGCGACACAAGGATGGACTTATTTTACTATCCAACCTTCTTATAAACGGCCAGTTGCTTTTGAAGGAACTTACGCGTGCAGTGTATCCTCGTCTTGACCGTTCCTTGAGGCATGTTAAATTGATCCGCGAGTTCCCGATATTTATAGCCCTCTAGATATCGTAAAAACAGTTCGGCATTTTCCTTTGGCAACTTGCTCATGGCGAATAAAATATCGTCTGCCACAAACTTATCTTCGACAGTGTTGGCGGATGCTGGCTCTAGAGCGCCGTCATTTTTACAAGAAAAGATCTGAAAATTCTCATATTGTGTTCTTTTCTGGATTCGACGGTACTGGTTTATATAGACATTTTTCATGATTACATATAACCATGCCACCAATTTAGGGTGGTTAATAAATTTATCAATGTAGCGAAGTGACCGAACCATTGTTTCTTGCACAAGCTCTTGAATTTCTTCGGGATCTTTGGTGAACTTATAAGCGATGTTCTTAAGGATTCCCTCGTTCTTCTGTAATGCGATGTTCATTTGTCTACGTTCCATAAATATTGATTTTAAGTTTACCATGTTAGACCATGAACACCTCAAAAAAAATGCAAAAACTATCAAAAATCAACGTCCTCGATTAACGGACAATCAGCTCTTGTATTTATACCTTCTCCAAATAAGTAGTTATTTTAGGAAGGAAATTTAGGCTCTTAATAGGATAGGATAGAACAAATACATATTCTTTGCAGCATGAATTAAAAATAATTTAAAAACAAAATAGGTAGTTGTTTTTCTAAATACCGAGAAAATACCTTCTAAAAGGGCTAACACGAATTAAGCGCGCATTTCTACCCGTATTTAATACAATTTTTAAAAAAAAGGCCCCTTTGTATGCTATCAGAGTACGAATCGTCTATTAATGTCTCAGAAAAAGAACACTAAAGCGCGGGTGTCCTGCTTTACACCGGATATGCACTAATTTTCGTACAGATAGCTGCCCCGTGGATCGTTATTGTCACCGGTTAGGAAAACCATTCAAAAAAAACCAATACATTCTATAGGCGTTCATTATAAGAACAGCTAAGAATATCACTATTCCAGCACGATAACCTAGCGGTAGCATAGACAAGACTAATATAATTTAGGAGATCGATATGATTAAAATCGCATTTTTAACAGCACTCCACTTAGAGGATACTTTATGTGAGCGTCCTGCCGTACGAACTTTAAAGCAGGATTTTCCATATCGCGATAGTATTATAATAGGGCTACCAAGCACGCAATCATCTCTAAGCCGCTACAACTATATAGATCCAGATCAATCTTCCGCACTGTAAGCTGTACTCCCATTTACAACAAGAAGATTGGGTCGATAACATCAAGCTATTGAAATGCGTTACACCTACAGGGTTTGTACTTTGACCACTTGAAAAAATTCATTTTGATGCTTGGAACATATTTTCCATAGTTCGTTGAGCGAGACCAAAAAAACATACCCCTAAATACTCCAAGAAAACAAACGTAAACGCCACGTTGTAGGTTTATTAAATAAACAAAGAACTAACCTCATCCATAGGGTTCGTCCCAGGCTCCACTATCGGGTCTTTAGCGGGCACAGCCCTGGGCGATCGTTCTCCTGGAACTCCTGTATCGGGCTCCGGCTCAATTTCTACACCAGTATCGGGCTTTGGCTTTTCCTGCGGCGATACATCTGGCTTTTCCTGCGGTTGATTCTCTTCGATCTCTTGAAGATCTGGGTTTTCACGTTTTAATGGTTCGACATCCGGCTGTTCAGGGGGTAAATTTTCTACGCGCTCCCCGTCATCTGGAAGCAGCTCCGCATCTATTGACGTCGGTTGCGTAGAAACAGGCATCGCAGATATAGCTTCGCCGTTTTCACTCCGCTGTTGGTTTTTGTCTCCTTTAGGGTTGGCTATCGTAGTAGCGATAAGGGAACCTTGCCCACCCTCG
This sequence comes from Sphingobacterium shayense, assembly GCF_013179575.1. GTDB lineage: Bacteria > Bacteroidota > Bacteroidia > Sphingobacteriales > Sphingobacteriaceae > Sphingobacterium > Sphingobacterium shayense. Next base: position 32,035 of record NZ_JABMCQ010000020.1, read on the forward strand.
CGCACATATTTCAAAGTTTTCATATCATTTTGTTTTTTTGTTCTATTAGAACCAGTTCTACCGGAATTAGTTGCTCAGGAAAATACCTGAAATAATGATTAAATACCTCACAACCTGATAAATATTTTATAATCAACATAATACGATAAAAAACATCATAAAATCCGATCGATTATAAAACAGAAACAATCTCGGCCCGCGTTTCAAAAAAAAGAAAACACCCGATAGCGCCCAAAAACTACTTGTTGAAAAAAAAGAGGAACCATTTCTTGTCTATACCATTCTATATGAAAGATGACTACGTGGTAAAATAATCTAAAAACAAGGACTATGGAAAATTTTAAAAACAAAGAAACGGAAAACCAGTATCATGGGGAGACTCATTGCTGTAAGAATGATGTTATGCCCTCGAAGGCTTATCTTTGCCTGGCGGGCGCGGCGTTAGTCGCGGGAGGAACATTGAAATGCATAGGACATAAACACATGGGGCTGTTTATTGGACAGCTCGCTGCTCCTATTTTGCTTTGTGGAATCTATCACAAACTAATTATCCCGAACGAACACGAAAAACTGAAAAACATGGATGAAAGTAGTCAATCCACCACCACAAATTAAAGTTGTCTGAATAGAAGCAATAACGTATTTTTGAAATCCTATTTTTGACTAATCTGAAAACAGGAATTTGAAATCGTAGCATGATATTATCAGACAAAAGAATTCTAGAAGAAATAGAGAAAGGATCGATCGTTATTGAGCCTTTTGACCGAAAATGTTTAGGCACAAATTCCTACGACGTACATTTAGGAAAGTACTTGGCTACATACAAAAGTGAGGTCTTGGATGCAAAAAAACATAATGAAATTGATCATTTTGAAATACCAGCAGAAGGATTCGTCCTAGAGCCCGGAACACTTTATCTTGGTGTGACGCTAGAATATACGGAAACGCACGGCCATGTGCCGTTCTTAGAAGGCAAGTCTAGTACGGGGCGTCTAGGCATTGATATCCATGCGACAGCCGGCAAGGGCGACGTGGGATTTTGCAACACGTGGACGCTAGAGATCTCGGTCGCTCATCCTGTCCGAATTTATGCAGGGATGCCGATCGGCCAGCTCATTTATTTCGTAGTTGAGGGGGACATTGAAACGCTCTATAACAGCAAAGGAAACGCGAAATATAACAATAAAACTATCCGCCCAGTAGAAAGTATGATGTGGAAGAATTCTTTTTAAGAATGATCCAACGCAGATCGACTAGAGCAGAGCGCCAGAAAGAAAATTTCTAGCGCTCTATTCTATAGCTTACCCGCCGAATTCCATTAGGTAGGCTTTTAAGAATTCATCCAAATCACCATCCAATACTGCCTGCGTATTTGATGTTTCTTGGTTGGTACGTAGGTCCTTAATAAGCTTATAAGGATGCAGGACATAATTTCTTATCTGCGATCCCCATTCAATTTTCTTTTTCGACCCTTCAATAGCCGCGGTCGCCTCCCGACGTTTACGCATCTCTATCTCATAAAGCTGAGATTTCAACAAACGCATTGCGTTTTCTTTGTTCTGCAGCTGCGAACGCGATTCTTGGTTTTTGATGATGATCCCTGTCGGTTTGTGATGCAAACGTACGGCCGTCTCCACTTTATTTACGTTTTGTCCACCGGCCCCTCCTGAACGGAAGGTATCCCACTCCACCTCGGCATCTTTTACTTCTATTTCTATATTATCATCTACGAGCGGATATACATAAACGGATGCGAATGAAGTATGTCGCTTTGCATTGGAGTCAAATGGAGAAATACGCACTAAACGATGCACACCATTTTCGCCTTTTAGATATCCATACGCAAAATCGCCTGAAATTTGTAATGTCACCGTTTTAATGCCGGCAACATCACCTTCTTGATAGTCTTGCTCAGATACTTTGCAGCCATGCTTCTCGCCCCACATGATGTACATACGCATAAGCATCGCCGCCCAGTCACAGGACTCTGTTCCTCCGGCACCAGCAGTAATTTGCAAGATAGCGTCAAGCTGGTCTTCTTCTGCTGAAAGCATATTTTTGAACTCAAGCTCTTCGACATCGGCAAGTGCCTTTCGATAATGCTCTTCCCCTTCTTGTTCGGAAGCATCACCAGATTGCACAAACTCATACATTGTTGCAGCATCGTCAACTACCGAAGAAACCTCGTCAAATTGGTCAGTCCAAATTTTTAAATTCTTAATTTCATGCAACACTTTTTCTGCTGCTTTAGGTTCATCCCAGAAGTCTGATTGTAGGGTTATTTCTGTACGAGAACCGATTTCTTGTTTCTTGACATCGATGTCAAAGATGCCTCCTCAGAGACGTAACGCGGTCCCTCAAGTCTTGTAATTGTTCTTTGGTCATGCCCAAAAGTAAAAATTAAACAACAAAATTCGCAACAAAATAAATATCCTATGCACGAGGTAATCAGGGCTTATAAAATTAACTATTTAACAAGCCCAGTTTTTACCGCCATTTTTATTAGAGAAGCTGAGTTTTTTACTCCCGTTTTATCAATTAGGTTCTGACGATGTCCCTCTACGGTACGTTTGCTTAAAAATAATCTCTCGGCAATTTCTAAGTTCGTGAAACCTTCACTTATGTACTGTAAAACCTCCAATTCGCGTTGGGTAATATCCATTTCTGCTAAAAGCGTATCTACATCGGACCTGGACGTTGGCGCATCACGCATTTTATCTAGTAGCATCATTGATATTTCTTCGCTCAGATATCGGCCTCCCGAATACACGTGCTTCAGCGCAAAGAGTAATTCTTCATAACCTATGTTCTTGACCAAGTAACCTAAAGCTCCATTTTCAAACGCCCTAAAGACATGCTGACTATTATTGAGCATGGAGAGAACGACAACTTTTATATCGGGGTATTCGCTTCCAAGTCGTCCAATAAGCTCGATTCCATCGATCCCTTCCATGCTAATATCTGTGAGCACAAGATCTGCCTTCATCCCCGAGTTTAATAAGGCCAGAACCTCATTTCCATTATTAGCTTCACCGACAACGCCTAGGCCGTCCTGAGATTCAAGAAGCAGCTTTATTCCGTTACGGACTACCTGATGGTCTTCAGCTAATATTATTTTTATCATAGGTGTTTAATTATTTTATACGTAATTTTATCTCTACTGAGCTTTTACCGGATGCTTTACTTATAATAATCGTTCCGGAATAAAGCGCTACTCGATTATTAAGAATTTCCATTCCCGTTCCTCGATTCAACAAAATTTCCATTTCAGTTGCAAAATGTTCACAGTCTATATCGAAAGACATAACAAGGTTCCGATCTTTAACCCTGATATCGACACGTACTTGTGTGACCTCGCGGTGAGACACGCACTTAGCAAGCATTTCCTGCATGATTCTATATGCGCTGTAATGCACCTCGCTGGATACGGCACTGATCCGCGGATCAATAATAATCTTGAACGTTATATTATGGTTACCCAAATTAAATACAAGATCATCAATCGCGCTAGTGAACCCTAGATCATGTAACACAGAGGGGCGTAAATTGTTCGCCAAATCCCTAACCTTTCCGATAACATCATTAAGCATCCCTTTAATTGGCATGATTTCTTCGCTGTATCCAAAGGATAGAAGAAATCGCTGCAGTGAAATGCGAACAGCGTATAATTCCTGCGCAATTGTGTCGTGCATGACCTTCCCGGCATGCTCACTTTCAAATTTTTGAAAATCAATTAAAGATCGATGGAACCGCTCTGTTTCCTTGTCGGCGTCGGAGCTCTGCTTTTCAAAAAACATCATCATCAGAGCAACGTCATGCTCCTGGACATCCAATCTATTTACTGCAATTTTCACCCTTTTATTTACATCATCATCTCGTGGGTTGAATTCTATCTCCAGTGGCTTAAAACTTTGCTTTTCCCCTGGGCTTAAAAACTTAGACAGTTGTTTTTCAATAGATTTAGGCAAGTAGTCAAATGTAGTATACTTTTTGAAATCCTGACGTGTTCTAGATAGAATTTTACAAAGATAGTCGTTATGTAATAAAGGTTTCCCCTGCCTGTTTGTTAGCAAGTATCCAATCTTTTCACCTTGACAAAGATTGAACATAATAGAAACATCGTTGATAGTCATTTGTTGTTTATCTTCTTATCTCGTAGGTAAGTAAAGGTCGAAACAAAAATCAATCCTATAAAGGAAATAAAACACCTGATAGCATGTTGATTTATACCTGAATTTCTCGAAACTACTGCGGGTATTTTACGCGTGAAACACGTAAACAACTCGTTCGTGTGAATGACTTATACCTGATTTATTCAGCAAAACACCTAAATGAAATTACATACTCAACCAAATGTCAGAGTCTTGTGTTCTTCTATTAAAAGCACTATTATGGAAGATTTAAGAGAACTTATACAGGACTTGATCCAAATTAATAATGACCGTATTGAGGGTTATAATAAAGCTGCAGAACTACTCCCCAAAGATCATAATGAAGATTTACACAGCAATTTTGCACGATTTAGAAATCAATCACAAGATTTCGTTCGAGAGCTTGAACCGTTTATTGAGATGGAAGGTGAGACAGCCACGACCAGCACGATGGTCAGTGGCAAACTATTCAGAATGTGGATGGGTATAAAAACAAGCATCACTGGTCACGATCGACTCTCTGTATTAGAAAGTTGCGAACGCGGAGAGGATGCTTTCAAAAAGGCATACACAGAAGCGCTTCAGGATGCTGATGAGATACCGGTCGCCCTATTGAACACAATAAGACATCAATCTGAGGAGCAATACATGGCACACGATTATATCAAAACCGTACGCGATGCTGCTCGGCAGGAACCAAATGAGCTGGGTTTATAGCTCTGATACATTCTAGTCGCTCCGGCAGTTGGAGTAACTAAAAAAGAAAGCGGTCAATGATTTTTCATTGATCGCTTTCCATTTTCCCTCCGCTAGACATCTACATGTAATCAAATTGAAAAGGGAGATCCTCAAGCCCTTGCTTTTCGGTTCTCCGTCCGTTTTTTCTTTTTACTGGCGCTAAGTGGCGGTTACCAATGTTTTTAAATTGTCGGCCTTCCCCCCGTCGCCGGGATCGTCGCTCCGGAAATATACGAAGCGGCGTCAGAAGCTAGAAACACATAAATGGCTGCCATTTCGGCGGGTTGGCCGGGCCTCCCCATGGGTGTATTCTCTCCGAATTTCTCATGGCTTGGAATTGTGCTTGGAATTAATGGTGTCCACACAGGCCCCGGCGCTACCGCATTTACACGAATTCCAGAACCGTCTTCAAGGAACATCTGGGCTAGACTTGATGTAAAGTTTTGTATCGCCCCTTTACTTGCCGCATAAGGTAATAACGTTGGGTTGGGGCTATAGGCATTTACGGAGGTGGTATTAATAATAGATGCACCGGGGGACATATAAGGCTTTGCATGCTTTACAAAATAAAACATAGCGCTCATATTTGTTTCGAAGGTTTTATTCCACTCCGAAGCAGTTATTTCTTCCACCGTCTGATATGTCATTTGATAAGCCGCGTTGTTAATAAGAACATCTATCTTTCCGAAAACGTCAACTGCTTGCTGAACAATTTCTTTACAAAGTGATTCATCGCGGATATCTCCTCGAACCAAAACGGCCCTTCTCCCAGCTTTTTCTACCCATTCTTTTGTATCCAGTGCATCGACATCTTCCATTGGATCTTTGTAGGAAATAATAATATCCGCGCCTTCTCTGGCCATGGCAATAGCTACCGCTTTACCGATTCCTGAATCGCCGCCAGTAATTATCGCTACTTTGTCCTTTAAAATATCAGAACCTTTATAGCTGTGCTCGCCATGATCAGGAATGGGCTTCATCTCGCTTTCCACTCCTGGTGGATCTTGCGGTTGTAGCGGGAAGGGCGGTTTTTCATAAAGGTCTTTTGGGTTTCCTTTTTTTTCAGTGTCCATAATATCTTAGTTTTTTACTATGTAGCGAATAAAAAATAAGATGACACCTAAACGCGGCATCACCTTAAATTTGAATTATATGTAGAAAATAGATTGCAATTTACTCCTAGTTCATCGGAGGTGTAGGGGTCGGCATAGGCTGCCCTAACGTATCGGTGGTATCGCGTCGCATCGTATCCATTGGATCAACGCCGTCTGTCGGAGCGTCGATGGGATCGTCGATTGTTTCTGAATCATTTCTATTTTCGGGGTTGCCACATGCAATCAGCATGCTACTAAAACACACTGCTGTTAGGTAAAACATTGTCTTTTTCATAGTGTTCGTTTCTTGTTTACATTCAATT
>NZ_JABMCQ010000200.1 GCF_013179575.1 Sphingobacterium shayense
TGGGTGGATTCAAAATTATTGCGATGAAATATATCCAACTTTCAAAAGAAACCGCGGGTGCATTTTATGCTGTACATAAAGAAAGACCTTTCTATAATGATTTAGTTGATTTCATGTCATCTGGCCCAATTGTCGCTGCCATCTTAGAAAAAGACAACGCTGTTGAAGACTTCCGTGCATTAATAGGCGCTACAGATCCAAGTAAAGCAGAAACAGGTACAATTCGTAATAAATACGCAAAATCTATAGAGGCAAATGCTGTTCATGGATCCGACTCTGATGAAAACGCAAGAATCGAAGGAGATTTCTATTTTTCACAATTCGAAAGATTCTAGTCTTCTAAATATTTTAGAGCAAAGGAGGCACTTTAATTAAGTGCTTCCTTTGTCTGTTTAGAACGGTCTTTTTAATAGATATTCGTTCTCCTTTTCTGTCATAAGATTCTTCTCCTCTTTTTTCTTATCATGATACCCGCAAAGATGGAGAACCCCGTGAATAATAACGCGGTGAAGCTCATCTCTCTGAGAAACGTCGAACTTGTTAGCATTCTCTATCACCCTTTCTACGGATATAAAAATATCCCCTTCAATAACATCATCTTCTTCCGATGAATCGAACGTTACAATATCAGTATATGTGTTATGATTGAGGTACTCCTGATTTATATTCAAAAGATACTCATCTGAACAGAGAATAAAACTCAATTGACCAACCCGTTTAAATCCTTCCGACTTAACAGTATCTTGGATCCATTGACGAACTTTTTGTTTATCTTTCAATATATAAGTAATTCCCTCACTAAAAAAAAGTATATCTCTGAGTGCCATAATCCTAAAATGTTCTAGATTCTAAATATGTTTGTAATATAAGCGTTGCCGATACCGTATCTATAAGCTCCTTTTGCTGGCGTTTACCTTTTTTCATACCACTTTGCGAAATTGCATTGGACGCGATCTTAGAAGTAAAACGCTCATCAATTTCAACAACATTAATTCCGGGGTAAGTTTTTTTTAACCGACGCACAAATCCAACGACGTATTGCCCCGATTCAGAAGCCGTACCATCCATTTGCAGAGGTTTCCCTACAACAAATGTCTCCACTGGTTCTTGCTGTATATAATTTACCAAAAATTCCCAAATCTTTTCTGGATGGACCGTCGTTAGTGAAGTTGCAATAATTTGCAAAGGGTCAGTGACCGCAATACCGATACGCTTGGTACCATAGTCAAAAGCCATTATCCGCATAAAACTATTTTTATACAAAAATACGATTCATTTGGGAGGTTATACTAAAGCCAGCTGAAATAAAAAATCTATATCTTTGCTGGACTAAATTAATTTGCATGAGATACACATTTATTATTCTGTCGATATTGCTTATGAATGTGCACGATGGCGTCGCGCAAAACGACAGTAGTGAAATAGAATTGTACAGACAAGAACAACTCAAGTCACTACAACAAAGTGCCGGAGGACCAATCGCCGCAGAAAACATCCAATTTGTTAATTATTTCCCTTACAACCCTGAGTTTATTGTGGAAGCAACCGTCGAATACTTAAACGATGAGCCCGCTTTTCGCATGCCGACCTCCGATGGGACAAGTAAAGAATTTAAACGTTTTGCATTACTACACTTCACGCTCAAGGGGCAAGAATTTAGCATACCTATATATGAAAATGTAAGTCGTTTCCAAACCAAAGCGCAATCAAATTATCTATTCTTTCCAATCATGGATTTAACCACTGGAGATAGTTCCTACGAAAGCGGTCGTTATATTGATTTAAAGCGGAACGATATTAAAAACGGGAAAGTACGAATCGATTTCAACAAAGCATACAATCCGTATTGCGCGTATAGCAGCGGGTATCGTTGCCCGCAGCCACCCAAAGAGAACTTCATCAAATTAGCCATCCCCGTAGGCGAAAAAAAATATACGGGTCCAAAAAACCATCGAGAAAAAAATACGACCATGGCTAAAGACTTTACCGATAGAGAAAAAAAACTTATCCTTTCTGGAGCGGCGGATGAAAAAATGTACGTTTTACAAACTACTTCGGAAAAAGATTCAATCATCCTGCGTACCCAATCCGATGACGTCAAATATGACACCCCTCTGCTAGAACTTTTGACAAAACGGATGTATGCAACCGTAACGGATCCCGAACACTCGGGAGTGGGGCTTGCTGCCCCCCAAATCGGTATTAATAAAAATGTTATATGGGTACAGCGCTTCGATAAAAAAGGAAATTCGTTTGAATATTACATCAATCCGAAAATCGTCTGGCGCTCCGCTTTATTGCGTAAGGGGGTGGAAGGTTGCCTGTCTATACCAGAAAGAAAAGACGATGTGTTACGGAACTATGCTATAAAATTGCAATATTTAAACCCCAAAACCGGAGTGCAAATCGAAGAAATTGTAGAAGGATATACCGCTGTGATATTCCAACATGAAGTCGATCACCTGTACGGCATTCTCTTTCCAGATCGTTTACAAGAGCTGGATGAAGAAGAAAAGCCAGTTCGACTAAACGAAAATATCGAATTTTCAATAAAGAAAGGAACTATTATACCGTGATAAATAAAACACAAAAAACTACAAACAGTTATCGCGCTTTTACGCTGATTTCATATAATTTATCCCATTGCTTTCCTGTCACGTATAAATTTTTAGTTGTAGCGTTATAAGCAATTCCATTTAATTCCTTGTCGGTCTTACTAGGTTCACTATGGAGACCTAGTAAATTGATATATCCTTCTACAATCCCAGTCGCAGGATCTATGATGGCAATGACGTCTTTTTCGTAAATATTTCCGTAAACCTTACCATCAATAAATTCTAACTCATTAATAAAATCTACAGAACCTTGATTATCATATACCGTTATGGACCGAACTTCTTGAAAAGTTTTCGGATTCAAAAATGTTAATTTGTTACTACCGTCTGATTTAATCAGAAATTCTCCAGCATTACATATCCCCCAACCCTCAGTACTATTTTGATAATTAAAGGAACCTACTTTTTCGAAACTTGATTTGTTTAAAACAAGGCCTTCATTGTTTAACCAGGTCAGCATGACAATCTTGTCGCCAACTATAGTCATCCCCTCTCCAAAATAGTCTCTACCGTTTTCACTTTTCCCAACAAAATCCTTCCTCTGAAGTACCTCTCCCGTTTTTAAATCCACTTTTCGTACCGATGAAATTAATCCGCTTCCTGCACCAGTGGACTCATAAAGCACACCATTATGATATTCCAAACCCTGCGTAAACGCCTTGGTATCATGTGGATATGCGTTTATTTTTTCGAAAGTAAACTGTCTTGGTGTTTCAGGCAGAACCGTAACATTACTATAAGCGGTAGATTCTTTGCCTGCAATATAGGCTCGTGCGACAAGATTCCTTGTCCCTAGGCCCACCTTTTCGGTATCTAAAAGGACCTCTGAGGTATCTTGCTTTCGTCCAATTACCTTACCATCTACCGAGTAGATCACCGAGTCGACTGTTGTATCTGGAAACAGCATTTTCAATGCAACCTTTTCCCCATAAACAATACTTTGGCCAGACTTGGGCGTAACGAACTCAAATTTTTCTTTTTGGGATTTACATCCGACCACAAAAATACTTGATAAGGCAATTAAGCCTAATATATTATTAAATTTCATTTTTATAAATTTAGTAGAACTTTACGGACATTCACTTTTGTGTGATAGCTCCCGTTGTTATTGTTCTACAGACCAATTTAAGGAAATATTTTAAGAGACAAGGTTAAAAAAAGTTAGTTTTAACAATCGGACGCCCGTTTAACAATTCTCGTCAAATTTACTTAACAATAATATTTCCTAAAAAACTAGCTAACAACTTTTCCGCTTCCTTCAATTTTTGGTACTTTGAAAGTAATATTTCTATATCAGCGCCATTATTTTCCCTTTTAAGCTCCTCTCGAATCTTATGCATCTCCCGCTCGACCTTTCTTTTCTTTATTCGATAAATCGCTTGAATACTGAGTTCTTGAAGGTGCTCCCGTTCTTGGGTGACATAAATCTTTCGTTTTTCATCATTCCAATTCGGACTTAACTCATACGGACTAGACACGCAGGTTATCGCTAGATCTTGAACTTCTTTGTCTTGGTGAGAAAAGAAAAATTTCGCTTGAGGAATTTCATAATCTTCCGCCTTTTTCTTAAACACTTCAATAATAAAAGCACTAGGACGGTCTTCAAAAGTAACATCATCTAATGCACTCAATATATAGGGGGCGATAGGAATATCGCCGTCAGCTTCCCAAGTTGCAAGTTCAGCTCCATAATTTAATAGAATACGAACGATTTCACGTTCTTGGAGTATCTCCGACGTGATTATTGGTGTTTTCTGAACCTCGGAGAGACCAATTTCTTCACGTTCCTGATCCGTTAAAAAGAAATCCGCAGGAGGCATCTCCGCACCCACGGCTGATGCGGACGACGAGCTAGTTGTCGAATTAACTCGATTTCCGTGCTGGATATTTTTCTTTTCATCTGCCTTAGCCTTTTGAATACGCATTTTATTCAGCTCGGTAAGCAAAACCCGTTCTTCTATATCTAATAAACTAGAACATTGTTGTATGAATACAGAAACCTTAATCTCATCGGGAATAAGAGAAATACTTTGTACGACTTCACGAATAACTTCCGCCCGCTTTATTGGATCCCCACCTGTATCCTTTAATAGAATATTTGTCTTATAGAAGATGAAATCTTCCTGGTTCGATTCAATATACCCCTTAAATTCTGATGAACCGTATTTTTGAACATAAGAATCGGGGTCGTTACCATCGGGAAAAAGAAGAACTTTAACATTAAGTCCCTCCTCAAGTAGCATATCCATACCTCTTAAGGAAGCCTTTATACCAGCGGCATCGCCATCATACAGGATTACAACGTTTTTAGTGAACCTGGAAATCAGCCGAATCTGTCCAGATGTGAGAGAGGTGCCCGAAGAGGAAACGACATTTTCGACACCCGCTTGATGCATTGAAATCACATCAGCATAACCTTCGACAAGGTAACATAGATCATTATCCATGATCGCCTTCTTTGCAAAATTCAACCCGTAAAGTACATCCGACTTATGATAAATTTCGCTCTCTGGAGAATTCACATACTTAGGTACCGACTTCTCTGTCTTTAAAGTACGCCCACCAAATCCGATAACACGTCCGGTGAGGTTATGTATTGGGAATATGACTCGGCCTCGAAACCTATCGTAAACACTACCGTCATCGCGTTCAATGGATAAGCCAATTTCCTTTAAATAATCTTTGTGAAAACCATCTGAAATTGCAGCATCGGATAATGCTGTCCATTGATCGGGAGAGTACCCCAGTTCAAATTTCTTTATTATATCTTCACGGTACCCTCGTTCCTTAAAATAAGATAATCCTATGGTTTGTCCGAGCACCGAAGTCCAAAGCTGTTCCTTGAAATACTTTCCCGCCCAACCACTCAAAACATATAGGCTCTCGCGTTTATCCTGTGCAGCCAATTGTGCTGGAGAACGTTTTACCTCTTCAATTGGTACGCCATATTTATCAGCAAGGTACCGTATCGCTTCAGGGTAGGAATATTTCTCAAGCTCCATAACAAACTTAAGGGAATCTCCTCCAACACCACAACCAAAACACTTATATATACCTTTGGCCACCGAAACATGAAAAGAAGGAGTTTTCTCATTATGAAAAGGACAATTCCCTATTAATGAAGTTCCTCGTTTTTTCAAGTCTACAAAATCGCCCACCACTTCCTCTATCCGAGCAACATCTAAAACCTTCTCAATGGTCTCTTTGGCTATCATTATCTATAATTTCTCTTAAAATAAATCTGTGCGATACTATAATGTTGCTAAATTACTCCAATCAACTCAAAATTCAAATTAATACCTGCATTACTCCGAAACCTTAATTCCCGCTTAACCATTTGTATAAAATAAAGAATGTTTTTGTGATGATATAACCTACAAATCAAATTGCATTTATATCCATGGTAAAAAAGGCACAAAAAAACCCCTCCAATTACTTGAAGGGGTTTTGTATAAAATTAGGCACCGACCTACTCTCCCACCTGTTACGGCAATACCATCGGCTCTGGCGGGCTTGACTGCTCTGTTCGGAA
>NZ_JABMCQ010000201.1 GCF_013179575.1 Sphingobacterium shayense
AAATCAAGCTCTACAACCCACGTGTATCCCGTGTTGAGATATTCTTGTGCTTTACGGACGGCCTGATGAGCATTCCGATGGGGTCGGAAGCCGTAGCTGTTCTCGTGAAAATCGCCCTCGTACTTTAGCCCAAGCCACCCAGAGATGCTTTGTTGAATAACTCGGTCGATGACCGTGGGAATACCCAACATACGCTTGCCGCCATTTGCTTTAGGAATCTCTACTTTCCGGACAGCTTGTGGGTGGTAAGTGCCGCAGAGAATGTCCAACCTCAAGGTGCGCCAATGCGTGTTCAGGTAGTCACGAAGTTTATCGATCTGCATACCATCAACTCCGCTAGCGCCCCCGTTGGAGATAACACGCTTAACAGCGTGCTGAACATTTCGGATGTGTAATATCTCTTCCAGCATATTATTACTAAAAAAAATCTCAGGCATTGTGTCCACCTCGTTGCACGATTCGGCTAAGCTCCTCTTACATTCTACTATCGGTTTCCGACCTACCCTCATGTAAGTAGTTCTCTTAAGTGGTTCTGCTCTTAACGCGTCATCATAAACTTCTTGGTTCCTTTGCCATTCTAACATTCTGACCTTCCCTTGTTTGACGTAGAGAGACAAGGTAATATGTCGTATGCTGACTTCTGACTAAAGCATGATAGCATTATTATTCTGCTATATGTTTCTTCGCCGGCATTCGCGCATACCTTTGACAGACTTTAGTCAGATCTCCCCAGGAACAATAACTTTCCTCTCATATATCCGCTACATTTACCATAGTGCTTCCGTACAGTTTGGGACTTTGGTTTGTTTTGCAACCTCATCCAACACTTGCGGCCTTGTATGTAGTTTCTATTCGTCGGACCGAGAGTTTGCCGCCGACTTCCTTCAGATTCCTCCTCGCAGAGGACACCCTTGTCTTAAGCTAACACTTCCCACTGTAAAGGCGTGTTCGGGACTTACACCCTAGAGTTATTGCCCATGCTGGGCACACAAAAAAAGTCATTCTAGAAATAGATCTAGAATGACTTTTAAGTAATTGTTATCCAATAAATATCACATCTAATTCACTTCGTAGTAGTAAACTTCTCTTCCAATAGAACCTGATCGGTCTTGCCCTTCAACAATCACTTTATATTTTCCGCTACCATCGCCGTTATAGTATTCTAAATTGACATTTCCTGTTGAATCAAGAGTAACGTGTGGATTCCAGTAAATCGTTGTTCTGTAATCGTTAGTATTCTTTGAATCGGCTGTCGCATATTTAGGGGTATAGAATTGTCGTTCTTTAACATATCCTAACGGCATCATATCAATTATATTCGTTTTAGGTAGCATGCTTTCAATCTCAGCTAATGACATACGCGGTTGCTTTTTTGATTCATCCTTTTTGGTCATAATAGAGACAACCCCGTCATTCTGATACATACGGCTCACAGTTCCTAAATCATCTCTCAAGAAAATTTCAATTGCTTCAATTTCAGAAGGCTGTATTGAGTTTAAAGATGGCTCGTCGATTGGCATTCCATTTAAGAAAAATTGAACCGGCACACGACTCCCTTGATTATAATTTCTAGTTATGTAATATTTTAGAGTCTGATTGTCATAGGTGATACCTGTTAACAACGTGGAAAGACACATCGTTAAGACATTACATCCGCCGATGCGTTCAGCTTCTATTCTATGCTCGGGCATTGATAAGCCTGATAATGCAGAAAACTCTTTGCTTGTCACCGTCTTTTTTTGCACACCTGTTACCTGAACTTCATCAATTAATATCGAAGTCCTATACTCGTTTTTACTATTTGTCAAATAGGATTTCAATTGTTGATCAATATTTTGGAGGTTGTCGTTCGTATAAACATTACCATCATCAATTCCAGGAAAATAACTTTGATCCATGTTGATAACTAAGTTTCTAAAATTATCATTCCCTCTCGCATTAATTGTCACCTTTGAGGAATCCAGAAACACGAGATTCTCAAATGCAAATCGACCATTATTATCTGTGTACGCGTCCTTACGAAGAGCACGAGCGGGGATCGACAGTAGAAGTCCACCATTGGGATATGGCCGGCCGGTATTTAGTCGTAGCGTTCCTGTCAAACTAATACCTTGCTCAGGGAAAAACTGTACTTTAGGTAATTTTTCAGAAAGCAAATCATCATAAGAAAAGCGCCGAAAACCTTGGGTCATTAATAAAGCATCTAGCGCGTCGCTTCTATTCTCGTTCTCTGGATTAAAATAATAATTCGGTTTCTCTACGTATCCTTTCAAATCCGACACCAATAGAAAGTCACTCAAAATCCCTAAATCGTTATCATCATTAAATGGAACCTTCGATTCATCAATCACTGATACTGAATAGTTTCCGATTAAAGAGTCTTTCGGTGCCACATTAATTGATAGCTTGGTAAGTTCCTTCTTTGTATAATTTGCTTTATCACTCTTAACGGCGATATCTATGAGAGGCTGAGAAGAATTGAATACCAGCCGCTCACTCAAAAGTTTACCGTTAGGTTGCATAACAGTAATTTGAATTATGCCATTCGGCAATTTTTCCCTAGGGATATTTACCAAAATTGACGAATTCTTTAGAGTAGCTTGCGCAGCATAAACTAAATGTCCATTAGATTGCCCAAGCACATAAAATGGTTGATTTGCCATTTTTTGGTAGTATGTCTCATTCGTAATTAAGGCCAAATTCAGTGTTATAGGATCGTCCTTATGCAAAATGACATTTATACCCTCGTTGACTACTTCCGGTAGGTCATACGTTCGCTCTTCGCCATTTTCAAATTTAACTACTGCTTTATAAGATTCTCCTTCTATTGGAACAAAGTTAATAGCCCCCATCCCCATCGCTAAGTCAGTAAAGGTTGCAATCTCCTTCTTCTTGCTATCGATAATTTTACCATTAACTTTCAAACCCTTCCCCGTGGAACTTACAGCCTTAAATGCGAGCTTTTTAGACACTCCCGCCAGCATATCACCGCCTTCAGGAAAGAATTGAACATCGGCATCCCACAGTGCATTCTTCAACGGATAACTACCCACTAAGTTTCCATCTGAGTTTGCGTTCTCAACAATCACGTTTAAGCGTCCCTTTTTTAAATATTCCTGCTCTTTAATTGTGAGGTTAATCGAAACTTTCCCCATATCGTCTGTTTCTGTCTTCCCCTTATCAAAAGCGTCCCATCCGTCGATGGCTTCCCAAGTAATTTTCTTACGACCCAATAAATTGCCCGAGCGATCTCGAAACTGGAAAGTCACTTTAGTCTTGGTGGCGTTCTGCGGAGTAAACGTCACTTCAGCACCTAGCTTCTTGTTTATCGCATCGCCTACAGGAACAATCTTGTTGTAAAAATAGCCAGCGTCAAAATTTGCCATCCATTTTGTGTAAGCTCGAAAGCGGTAATTATCCTGGGAAATAAATTGCGGGTCCAGTACAAGTTGTCCTGCACCGCCATTCTCTTTTAAGGGTACCCGCATCGTTTGTATCAAAGAGTCCTTGCTGTTAAGCATCTCTACATACACAATCTTACTCGGGTTATATTCAATCAAATTATGGTTCAAATAGGTCTTAAACCAAATAGTATCGCCCACCGCATAATAGGGTTTATCAAAATGAATGTGGACCTTCTCAACGGGATATACACCGAAGTATTTTTGAACTTTGTCAACAACGTTGTTAATAGGAATTACAGGGACCTGCTGCGCGGATAAGTATCTAACATTCAATAATAACAAGAAGGCAACTAAATAAAAATAACTTTTTTTCATCAAAACATAGATTATTCAAGGCTCTAAATATATCGATTTTTATTCCCAATATAAAGGAATTTAACAGGTTATAACAAAGGAGCCAATAATCGACAAACCGAATCAAGACCACGCTTCCAAGCTACACGCTTACCCCATTGTTCTAAAGTCATCTGTTTGCAATCTCTTTTATCGATCTCAAATTGCACCCCGAGCTGCCGACACAATGTTGGGTCAGATATCACAGCCGCTACTTCGTAGTTAATATAAAAACTCCGAATATCAAGGTTAACAGTACCGATGAAGGATAATTTTTCGTCAATGTTTATTGTCTTGGCATGGATGAAACCTTTATCATAAAAAAAGACTTTTACTCCTCGCTCCAGCAATGGTTTTATGAATGATAAACTAGCGTGCTGAACGATATAGGAATCCGATTTTCGAGGTAGCATTAGCTCAACTTCAATACCAGCCGCTGCCGCAACTTGCAATGCTGTAGAAAGTTCATCACTTGGAACATAATATGGTGTCACTAGTTGGATTTTACGATCGGCTTCTCCTATTGCTATAAGAATAGCTTCCAAATTATAAGGTCCGACAGACCCCGGGTCGCTAGAAACGAACGTTACTGCAGCGTCTCCTTTTTGCACGATGGTTTCCTCACGAGCCAAATACCCATCCTTTAATTCGTACGGTTTTCCTCCTGCTAAATTCCACGAATTCCAAAACCCAACCTGCATCATTGCCACACCATTTCCAATAATTTCAACAGAGGTATCACGCCAATAAAGCGAATTGGTATCGCCGACACTATTAATATAACGGTCTGAAATATTTATTCCTCCTATATAGCCAATTCTACCATCTATAACCGCAATTTTCCGATGATTTCGATAGTTGCTATTGGCCAAAGATGTAAATTTCACTGGCATGAATGAGATGAATTGAATTTTCGACTCTTTTTTTTTCGTAAGATATTTAGTTAACGCCGGAGAGCCGATACTATCCACTAAGAGCCGAACAACAATACCCTGATCAGCCTTCTGTTCTAACAGGTTTAATATTTTCGTACCTATTTGATCCATTTCATAAATATAGTACTCCAAGTGCACAGAATGTTTTGCTTCATCTATAGATTTCAACAACTCCTCAATTTTTTGCTCGCCATTTATAAGCAATTTCACCTGATTTCCTAAAGTTGGAGAAGACAGCTTTTCGTTTTTTAAAAACCTAAAAACCCGAGAAAGATTGCCTATTCTGTTACTCAGGCGTTCTAGGTCTCTCTCCATATAGGGAACTAACTTGTTCCACTCATCACGTAATCGAAGCTCTTGTATACGATTTTCACGCTTAATGCGTTTGACTTTAATAAATTTCTGACCAAAGAGATAATATAATAATAGGCCTACAAAGGGTAAAAATGCAATCACTAGTACCCAGGAAATCGTTTTCGAGGGGTTGCGATTTTCGATCAGGATTGTCGTAATCACACCTAAATAAAGGATGAGTAACGGAATCCAATACCATTGTTTTACGAACTCGAGAATTAGATAAAATAATTCCATAAATATTTCAAACCATATCGTTCAAGCCCTACGTAGTAAAGCGTTTCCCGCAATAAATTAACGTTAAGTTTTGTTAAACAACCAACAAAATTCCGTATTTTGTCTTATTATTGCATCACTGTAACTTAACCGTTACAAAAATCAAACAGGTTCAACAAGTTAATTAAAAGAGATGAATATTAAAAGCTCCAGGGTAAAACAAATTATATCTTTATCATGCATTTTGATAGCAGCTGGGATTGCAATAAAATGCTCAACAGGCAAGTCAGAAGAAAAAGACGCAGCCAATAAGTCTCTAGCACTTCCAGTGTATACAGTAGACACTAGCGACGCGATTACGGTAAAGGACTATCTTGGTACAATTGAAGGAAAGGTCACAGTTGACGTTCGCCCCCAAATAGAAGGTATACTCCGTGAAATATATGTCGACGAAGGTGAATTCGTACAAAAGGGACAGAAAATGTTCAAAATTGACGCGTCAGCATATCAAGAAGAACTAAATAATGCGGTAGCGACACAAAACGTTGCTAAAGCAAAGCTCGACAACGCCCAATTAGAGGTAGACCGCTTAAAACCATTGGTCGAAAATGATGTTATTTCCGAAGTACGGCTACGTTCGGCAAAATCTGACTACGACGTTGCAAAAGCTTCATTAGCTCAAGCAACAGCTGCTGTCGGTAGTGCTCAAATTAACAAAGAATTTACTTTAATTACCGCGCCTGTTAGCGGGTATATAAGCCGAATTCCAAAAAGAATCGGCAACCTTGTTACCAAAGGAGACAAAGAA
>NZ_JABMCQ010000202.1 GCF_013179575.1 Sphingobacterium shayense
TGACCGAAAGCAGAACTTTTTTTCCTGTAAATTTACCACTCACAAACGGTACGCGGCCGCCACCATATATCTTCCCACTGGCGAATACACGATCAACCCACCCTTTTAAGATAGCAGGCACCGAAAACCACCACAGCGGAAACTGCCAAATCAACAGGTCACACCACTCCAACTTGTCTTGTTCATCCGCAATTACCGTTGTAAATCCATTGTGCTTTGTCGCATGAATCTCCTCACGGCCCAACTTTAGGAACGAGTGATCCAGTACGGTTGTAAAATTATGCCGGTCGGATACCGGATTGAAATTCATTTCATACAAATCAGAGGTCTTCACTTGGTGTCCTGACCTACGTAAAGTTTCAATCGCTGTATGAAACATAGCGCCGTTAAAACTTTTTTGTTCGGGGTGGGCAAAAATTATTAAGATTTTCATATTCTATATTTTTAAGCAAAATTATACATAGAAAGTACTAAATATCATGTATAAATTTTCCTTATTTCAGTACATTTGCACTATGAGTAAAGCAAGATTGTACGAACCCTATTCAGTTTCATTTGAAACACTAGATGTATGTCCCATACAGGAACATAGCCACAGTTTCTTTGAACTTGTCTACATTCTCTCAGGATCGGGAAAACATTATGTGAACCAGCATTCTTTCGGCTATCATGCCGGAAATCTATTTCTAATTACTCCTAATGACAACCATAGATTTGAGGTCCAAACCAGAACTCAGTTCTTTTTTCTTCGGTTTTCCAATATCTACGTTAAGTCGAAGGCACTACAGATCGAAAGTATACGACGTCTAGAGTTTATACTACAAAATGCTAATCATAAGCCAGGATGTATCTTGAAAAACCAAACAGACAAAAGTTTGGTCCGACCGGTGATAGAGGCCTTGGTGAGGGAATCTGTAAATAAGGATCTCTACGATCAGGAAATTATCCAGCAGTTGGTCAACACTTTAATTGTAATCGTTGCAAGAAACATATCTAAGTACCTGCCTGAACAGATAAGCGACACTTCAGACGACAAGATTGTCTCCATTCTGAACTACATTCAGGTCAACATCTACGACCCTAAGAAGATACGAACAGCAACAATCTGTAATCATTTTGGTATTTCTTCAAACTATCTTGGCCGCTATTTTAAGAAACACTGCGGTGAGACAAAACAGTCGTATATTACTAATTATAGAACATCATTAATAGAGCATCGTTTGAAGCACAGTGATAAACGGGTAAACGAAATTGTATTGGAATTTGGTTTTACCGACGAAAGTCATCTAGATAAATTTTTTAAACAGCAAAGAGGTATAAGTCCCAAAAACTACAGAAAACAGTTTTTAAAGAAGAACCTCGAAGCCGCTCTTTAAAACAAGACCTCGAGGCCCGCGCCTATGACATATACTAGCAAGTAGTCGCGATGGGAAAATCTGGATATTCCTTTAAAACTACGTTTTATTAAGAGCTTGGTCAGCAAATTCTATCAATTGCTTTCCATCTACAAAGCCGATCTTTTTCAGCACTAATTTGCCTTGTGGTGTGAAGAATAGCAATGTTGGGTATGCAGTCACTTTCCATTTTTCGGCTAAAGGAATACCTTCGCTACTCTCCATATCGAATGTCGCGTTGATAAAATTGTCATTAAAATACCTTGCAGTTTCTTTTTCTTTAAATGTGTCGGCTTTTAACAATTTACAAGGTGAACACCAAGTTGTATAGGCATCAACAAAAATATATTTATTGCTTGTCCTAGCTTTTGTAGCGATTTCATCCCAATTGCCATCCGTAAAGTCAATTTCGAGCGTATCACTTTTCGTTTCAATCTTTGAACCATTTTGAGCAAATGAACTGCTTGCTAGGGCCATCAATGTGAAGATGACCATAATATAAGTTACTACTTCTTTCTTTTCGATTTTTAGCATCGTTCTCCTCCTACAAGTCCTTAATTATCGTTTCTGCCACTACCTTTAATAATTCCGGTTTTAGTCTTTTTGTTATATCTGGATTAATGTATTCAAACATTATTTCGCCCGTTCTACTCAATATAAACACCGACGGGACAGGCAATAGTAAATCGATATCCTTTCCACCGGTAGATTGCGGAAGCAGATCCCAATAGGCTTTAGGCGCTTTAAATGCGAGTCCAAATTTTTTAGAAACAGAGAGATCGGAATCTGAGAGTAAAGTGTACTCTAATTTTTCGTTTTTTATTGACGTATTTAAACCTTCGGGAGTATCCGTACTTATTGCTATTAACTGGTATCCCAATCCTTTTAGGTCTCCCAATATTTCTTGCAATCCAGATAATTGTTTCGAACAATACGGGCACCATCCTCCACGATAAAAAATTAAGATGGTAGGTTTTTTAGCAACCATCTTATTTAAGTCGACCACCTCGCCCTGCTGACTCATCAACATCACCATGGGGATATTCTCTCCTACTAAAAGAGGACTTATATCTTCGGCCTTTTGAGGATACACGTGCTGTCCCATAGCTATTTTATCCATTTCCATCTGGCGCATGTTCCCATCTTTTTGTTGACTTTGGGCATTGACCTGGTTAAGTATTATGAGCATACCAAGTAAGCTCATAATACGATTTATCTTTTGTTTTATACTTTTCATTTTATTTAATGAAGCGTGAGTAAATATTTTCGTCAGAGGCACACCCTCTTTTTGACAATCTTTCTGTCTATTGAAGACAATTTCATCGTTAGCTAAACAAATTAGATTTAATCTACAATTTACATTGAAAACACAATCAAGTTACAAACTATTCTATTGCTACCTTGATCATGTTTGATATAGCTGGTAGTGTCGTAAATCCATTCGGATTTGGTACTTCTTCTATATTTTTATCTTCCGAAAGCGGCACCCCTGCTAAATTAAATTGCGTAATACTCGCTCCTGGGAATTCGTTTGCAGCTGTCCCGTTGTCAAACAAACCAATTGTTGACGAAATATCTCCTTTTTTAAGCGCATCCACTCCATCACCTTTTGAGGCAAAATACCAGTCATTCGAAAAACCATACATGGTTGCAATAGCTAATCTATCTCCTGATTCAACCTTTAGTTCTTGTGATACTTTACTACCTGGCTGCTCACCGATTTTCGGTAATAACACAGTCGAATTGCTAGCTGGTAATACATACACATTCTTAACCCCATCCAGAGTTTTGAGATATGCTGAGAGTTCAGATGCATCGCCCATTTGTGCCAATTTTTTTAGTCCTTTGCCCCGGTCTTTTTCATCCGCTTTGTAAATTGGATTTTCAATACCGTTATAAACCACTACTAATACAGGAGATAGTGGTGTAAATATTCCGGTTTGTGCTTTAAGATAATCTGACAGCATTGAGATATCGCCCATTTCCGCAACACTGGTTAAACCATTCGCTGAAGGCTTTCCTGATTCATATATGGGATTTGGATTTAATAAATCTGAACCAGCAATATATGATACTGCCCATACGCCAGGGCTAAATGGTGTCGGATTAGTGGTGTTCCCTGATGTGTTTTCAATCGTCAGAGTAAACTGCGAGTCACCTTCATAATGCAGGCTTGCTTTTAGCAAACTAGAAGCCATAGCATAAGTATTTCCTTGTTCATCGACGCCGTTCACCTCAGTTATATTTTTTTCACCCGAGTCCGCGATCCCAGGATGCATCACATTCGGGCCTGGTACTTGGTTAATTCTTGTTCCATTGTCCCACAGCTTAATTTGATTTGATACATCACCCTCAACTGGTGTTCCATCCTCCTTAAATAATTTGATACCTGGATTTGCAGGGGCAAAAAACAAGTCGTTTGACAACCCGTACATTGTTGCAAATGATACAGCCTGCCCTTTGCCAGCGTATAATTGAATTGAAACTGATTCCCCAGGCATTATTAGCGGAGAACTGCCCGTATTTTTGAATGTTCCTGATTCAACCAAGGGCCTGGAATCCAATACATTTTCAATTGTGATAGTTGAAGATGTTGGAATGTCCATTCCCTCATTATCGTTCTTACTACACGATGCTAATACTAATGATAGTCCTAAGAATGACAACCATCCTAAATGTGTCTGTTTCATAAATTGTTCGTTTAAAATGTTATAAAACAAAGGTATCTGATGCCTCAATCACACTGATGTCCGAATTTCCCTATCGTATGACTGAATTTCCCGATTTTACTTGTTAATCTGCACAATCCAAAATGACTGCAGGTCTGTACATTAAACTTATTTGAATTAAATTTATAGCAAGTCTGTTTAAAATAGACCACTATATTTAAAATTTAGAAAAGAAAGAAATTCCATTTAATCGATAAATTGGGCATTTAGATATGTAGTAGGGAAATAGAGACAACTAACGAAGGCCCCTTTTTAAATACCTTTACCGAAGAAAAATGGAAGAAACATGGAAAAATCAAGCAGCACAAAGCTCCCAAATGTTGGGCTATTAATTATGATCTTAGGTTCGGCGATCGTCTTACTTTGGATCGGTGTTTTTAAATTTACATTAACTGAAGCGAAAGGAATCAGCGCTCTAGTTGAAAATCACCCGTTAATGGCGTGGACTTATAAGGTATGGTCAATCAGAACCGTATCAAACATGATCGGAGCAATAGAGATTATCACGGGTATTTTGCTATTGGTAGGAATGAAAATCAAAACTAGCTTAAAATGGGCCGGGCTACTAATGATATTGACTTTCGGTTTTACAATTAGTTTTTTATTTACTACACCTGGAGTATGGAAAATTGTGGACGGGGTACCTGTTACAGATTTCTTTATACTGAAAGATTTAGTCTTTTTAGGATTTGGGATTACGCTTTGGAAGGGATATCAAAATCCGGTAGTATCCATAGCAATATAGGAAACGATATAAACCGATCGTCAACGCCCGTGTTAGCACCGCGAGATTTAATAGGTCGGTCAACTTTAGCCGTTACGACTATCTCATGCCTCCTACCGATTACTCGACGAGAAATTTTTGCAATGTTACTTATGTTTGAAAACCGCAGCTTCTGTTATATTCTATTTGAGGCCGTATTGAGGGTGAAATAAAAAGTACTTCCAGCACCATACTCACTCTCTACCCAAATTCGCCCTCCCTGAGCTTCGATAAATTCTTTGCTTATGGTCAACCCTAAACCAGTTCCTTCTTTCTTTGCACCGGGAATTCGAAAATAACGTTCAAAAACTTTATTCAGAAATTGTGGCTGTATCCCCTGTCCAGTATCGGTGACGGAAAATTTCACAACATTATTTCGCTTTTGCGTTTTCACAAACACCGTAGCGTTCTCATGGGAATAACGAACCGCGTTGGAGATTAAATTAGTAAGAACCCAAGCTGTTTTTTCACTATCGGCAGCGACGAAGTCATTGTCCTGTAGGTCGATATCGATTTTGATGTTGTTATGCTCAGCAGCAGATTTGTTTGCGTTAACAGCATAGTCAATCATCGGCTTTATTTCCGAGATATTCAGATTGATTTGAATGGCGCCGCTTTCAACTTGACTGATATTGAGTAACTCGCCGGTTATTTTCAAAAGTCGGTCTGTATCGTCTTTTATACCCCTAATCAAACCTTTCTGCTCTTCGTTCAAACTACCTATTTTTTCATTTTCTAACAATTGGATCCCCATTTGCATTGACGAAATTGGCGTTTTAAACTCATGCGAAACGGATCCCATAAAATTGGTCTTGGCGAGGTCCAACTCTTTAAAAAGCGTAATATTTCTTAAGAGAATAACCTGCCCTATAAATTCGCTATCCTCTTCTCCGGTTGGGAAAATATTGATATCAACTACTTCTTTCTCGAAATAGCTTTGTTTTCCGTCGGCATATATTTTTAACTGCTCTGAGTTCATGGCTGTGCCACTGGGGCGGAAAATGTCCTTGATAATGTTTCTCACTAGGTCATTTGTCACCGCGACGTCCTGTATCTGTTTTCCAATGAATTCCTCGGGCCGTAAACCACAAATATTTAATGCCTCTTCGTTGGCAAAGAGTACCTTTTTCGTTTCATCAATTCCAATAACGGGATCATGCATATTATCGATCAATGTCTCTATCCGTTTTTTTCCTTTTAGAATTTTGTCGAGTTTG
>NZ_JABMCQ010000203.1 GCF_013179575.1 Sphingobacterium shayense
GTCATAGCGATGAAATTCTTGAACATATTCATAAAAGAGCAGTGCGGCTGCTTCCGAACACTGCGGGTGCACGCACTGCGAAGGAAGCAATACTGGCTTCTCAACTCGCTCGCGAAGCACTCCAAACCAATTGGATAAAGCTTGAAATACACCCTGATCCACGATATTTACTTCCCGACCCAATAGAAACGCTACAGGCTTGCGAAGCCTTAGCAAAAGATGGATTCATAGTGCTGCCCTACATTCACGCGGATCCCGTTTTGTGTAAACGTTTGGAAGATGCAGGCACAAGCGCGGTAATGCCATTAGGATCACCTATCGGCAGCAACAACGGATTGAAAACACTAGATTTCTTACGTATCATCATTGATCAGAGCAACGTGCCTGTAATCGTTGATGCAGGAATTGGCTCACCTTCAGACGCCGCCTTAGCAATGGAAATTGGTGCTGATGCGGTTCTAGTAAATACCGCAATCGCTTCTTCAAAAAACCCGGAACTAATCGCGGATGCCTTTGCGATGGCTACCATTGCTGGAAGGAAAGCTTTCGAAGCCGGTTTAGCGCCCCGGTATAATAAGGCTGTAGCCAGTAGCCCTCTTACAAAATTTCTAGATCAAATAACACCATAAATGGAACGAACTTTTAACAATACATTCGAAAAATTCAAATGGGATGATATCAAGAAAAAATTGAAAAACATAACGCCTCGTGACGTCGAGTTTGCCCTGGGAAATGAAAAACGCACACTGGAAGACTTTCTGGTCCTAATCTCCCCTGCTGCTGCGCCATTTTTAGAAACCATGGCTGCAATTTCTCATGAAATAACTGCAAAGCGTTTCGGAAAAAACATACAACTTTTTGCACCACTATATTTGAGTAACGAATGCAATAACATATGTACTTACTGCGGTTTCAGTCTAGATAATGCTATAAGAAGACGTACACTATCCGCTGCAGAAATAATAATGGAGGCCCAGACGGTACGATCGATGGGGTTTCAGCACATACTGCTAGTATCGGGAGAAGCAAATCAGAGTGTGGGAATCGATTATTTTTTAAAGGCTGTGCAGCAGATTAAAGACATTTTTCCCCAGATATCGATCGAAGTACAGCCGTTAGATCAACCCGATTACAACCGTTTATCAGAAGTCAATGTAAACGCTGTACTCGTATACCAAGAAACTTATAATCGCGATGTATACAAAACGTATCATCCTAAAGGTAAAAAGTCTAATTTCGACTACCGCTTACAAACACCTGACCGCATCGGCAAAGCGGGTATGCACAAAATCGGCTTAGGAGTGCTTCTCGGATTGGAAGATTGGCGAATCGACAGTTTTTTTACTGCCTTACATATCGAATACCTACAACAAACCTATTGGCGTACAAAATACGCTGTTTCCTTTCCTCGCTTACGTCCCGCCGCAGGAGCCGCAAAGCCGAACTTTCATATGGATGAACGTGATCTCGTTCAACTGATTTGTGCTTACCGATTGTGGAATCCCGATCTAGAATTATCATTGTCGACTAGAGAACAAGAGGCATTCCGTGATCATGCACCAACATTTGGTATTACCTCCATGAGTGCCGCTTCCAAAACAAATCCCGGCGGATATGCTGTAGAACCACAGTCTCTCGAGCAATTTGAGATAAGCGACGACAGGCCCATAGAAACTATTATTCAAAAGATACGAGAAGCGGGGTATCAACCAGTCTGGAAGGACTGGCAACCAGAATATGCAAATGTCCCATTTAGTGAACAAATTTATCCATAAGAAATGAATATACACTGATCCAATACCTCACTCTTCTGTTAACTAAAGTTAAAATAAAACCTATTAAAACATAAAAATGCATCAATGAAACCAGATTTTAAATAAATAATTTGCAATTGTTTTTCAAAATATATATATTTAGAAACCTATTAACTTTTTATGTTTACTAAAATCATCATCGTTGATCAACAGAATATTGGAACAGTACAATTTCATGCGTATGTCGTTGTTATGCCTAATGATGAAACAGGTTTCGCAATCTATCTGAATGATTTTAGTTCGCCATTGATATTTTTTGGCCAAGAAAATGGCTCAAACAAAGTGAATTTCAAAGTGGATGACGATCAATTTCAATGGATAGTGAAAAACAGTAAATTCAGCAAAACAGAGCGTAAAAATTTCTATAACGAATTTGATTACTTCATGCGTAATATGGAACATCGGGCCAAGGTTTATCTATTCCGAGATAACACGGTAAATTACATATCAGCATCGCGCGAGATTGTTCGGTATAAAAACCAATATATCAACGCAAAAGTATAGCATTACACATTCGCGGTTGTAACGCTCTCCGAAGGTATCTCCAAGGCACTAATAAATCGAAGTTTAAAAATGTTAAGATGAATCCTCAACGAATCCCGACGGTATTGACTATAGGTGGGTTTGACAGCATCGGTGGTGCCGGAATCCAAGCTGATCTCAAAACGATAGCAGCGTTAGGCTGTCACGGAATGAATGTTCTAACGGCCTTGCCCGTGCAGAACAGCCATGGGATCCGTTCAATACACAGTATACCCTCAAGAACAGTAAAAGAACAGCTATATGCGGTCTTAGAAGATATCTACCCCGACGTCATAAAGATCGGAATGATTCATACAGTACCCAATGTTAAAGTTCTGGCTTCTGTATTAAAAAACTACAAAGGCGAGATCATAATTGATCCCGTCTTAAAAAGCACAAGTGGTCATGATCTTCACCAAGGAGAATTTAAAACTATTCTTATAGAAAGACTATTCCCTCTAGCGAGCCTAATTACACCTAATCTTCCGGAAGTATTTGATCTTACGGGTATAACGGCAACAAACTTGATATCAATGAAAAAGGCGGGTATACAACTTTTAAAATCAGGGGCAGAAGCTATTCTAGTAAAAGGTGGACATTTAGAATCTCAAAAACTCTTGTCCACACTTATTACCTCGGACGTGCAGTCAACTACTTACTCGACAAAAAAAATAGACACAAAGAATACTAGGGGTACTGGCTGCACACTGGCATCGGCAATAGCGTGTTTTAGAGCGATAGGATTCCCTCTTTCTCAGGCAATCCAAAAGAGTATCGATTACGTCGACACCCGTATTCATGCTAGTATAGATATAAACCTAGGACAAGGGAATGGCTGCCTGGTTCCCGATCAAAAGTGGAATGATCATTAAAACAATAAAAGGACATCAGTATTTGATACAGATCAATACATCGATGTCCTTTGAATCATGATATTTTTATTTGCGTGCTCTAATCTAATATTATAACTTCAACACGTCTATTTTGTTGACGTCCTTCTGAACTTTTGTTAGTTGCAACAGGTTTAGTTTGTCCTAACCCCCTTGTTGAAATCCGTGATTCTGAAATCCCCGCACTCTCAAGAAAAGTTTTAACGGAAGTAGCGCGTTTTTCTGAAAGCCACTGATTATAATTTTCTTCACCTGTAGCATCCGTGTGACCATCAACACGTACATTTTTCGTCTTGTCTTCTTTCATCAGCTTAACAAGTTTACTTAACTCTACTTTTGCCTTATCGGTTAAGTAAGAAGAATTGATCGGAAATAAAAGATCTGATGATAATGTAAATTTGATTCCCTCATCCGTACGAGAAGCATCTTCGAATTCACCTTTCACATTCTTAAGCCCATCGTCTGTACCATCTTTTGTTACGACAGCGCCCTTATTCACTGCGATAGCTTGTTGTTTACATGAAGTCGCCCCTAAAACAGCAACAAATAACAACGCAACTGTACCTATATGTCTCATGAAATTTGCTTTAGTTATTGCTGTAAAGATAGTAAATTTCGTCGTATCACGAGCTAATAATTCGTCTTTTTACTCTTGCGGAAACAGCTTTACTAATAACGCTTTAATTTCTGGTATTTCTTTATATAGATCCCATATCAGCCCCGATCGAGCATTTTCAATACAAACGACAATTGCCGCCTGATTTGTTGCAAAATACTCATCTGAAACGTCGTTGTTTCGCAAATCCAACCAGGCACGAAATCCATATTCGCTAAAAAAGTTCTGTCCGTAATTATTATACAAAGCAAGCACGGCTTTATGTCCTTCATTTTCTAATAAAAACATAGACGCCGGAGCGATAGCGGGATTGATCCGATAACTTCCAATAGAATCATTTAATTGATAGAAGCCCCATATATCTGAATCAGTAGAGCCTACCCCTATCTCATTGTCTTTACGTTTGCGCACTAGAATATAATCTCGTACGGATTCTTCCCATTCCATATCTGGGTCTTTCAACAATTTAGGATCGATTACAAAAAATGGTTTATAGAAATCAATCAAACTTCTTCGTTCACTTCCATACCTTAACACCTTACCAAACATTGCTGTATCCTGTCGAACAGGAATACGATCAGCACGGTTGACACCATTTGCGATAAGATCGCTGTCAAATATATTAAAGGCTATACGAAATGATTCCTTAACGATTGCCAAAGTATCACTGGCTAGATTATCTAATTTATTATACTGAGACGCATATCGTGTATCCTGATATTTAACACCATTTTCATAAGCGGATAAAGGAAGGTTATGTTTAGGTGCCGCCATAGCAAGAATATAAGCATTAAGCGATTCATTAACCCCTCCCAGTGTAATCTGTTCGTTGATGGAATCAATGTTCGTGACTTTCTCCACAAGGACGTCCGAATATCCCTGGGCGACCAATTTGTCCCACTCTATATTTTCCCACAACGTTGTGATACGATTTCTGAGATCAGTTTCTAAGTCGTCATCTTTATCGAAATATTGACGAGCCACCAAAAGAGCTTCAATCATCGAGGAAGTTGCTAAGACGTCGTAACCAGCATCACCACCTCGATAATCAGGTAGTCCTGTCCTACCTTCAAAATATGCTGGAAAAACACCGAAACGGTTTTGTGCTTTCGACAGGAAATAAACCATACGCGATATTCGCTCTAACGCAAGCTGACGATTTACCGTTTTCTTCTCCACGCCTACAATAAGACTTAATATTGAATTGCCACTTTCCTTGACAGACACAACAGCGCGTTCTTTCATCCGAAACGGGAGATACATGCCACTATTAATGTCGTAATTTTCAACAAAATAATTAATATGAGCGGCCTGTACTAAATCTAACAATTCCGATTCTTCCAATATTTTGGTAGTTACTTCTTTTACTTCAGAAAAAGGAGATTCGATGTAATTATAGTCAACCCATGCTATTTTGTAAAAATAGGTTTTATTTGTACGTGGAACGTAATCTAAACAACTTTGCATCGATATCGGTCGAATAGAAACCGGCGTAAATGTCTCATTATCTTCTGACCGATATATTTTAATATATCGAATTGACGGTGTAAGCGGCAACTGCCATTGCAACTTTACTTGATTGTCATATGCTACGGCCGACGACAAAATCGCCGGTGATGATAGCTTTACATTTGACACATTCTTTGGCAAAAACTCAACTTGATCAATATAAATCTGATGTGTTCGATCGCTCGTCTGATTCTGCGATAACAAAATCGCTCGAACCTGTTCCTTAGACACAAGGTTCTTGAATTTCGAAATTGGAATTTTAACATTAATCCACATATTGTAATCAAAATCCTCCATAAACGATGCGAGTTCCAATGAATCCGTCTGCGTGTCCTTTTGCTTAATTCCAATTCTTGGAAGATCTGCTTTCTTTGAATGCTCGGTCTTAATGAAAACCTTCATCACTAAAAAATCACCGCGATCAACTTGATAATTCAACTTTTGACGGCTATATTGTAAATCTACTTCCCACGCTCCACCATTTCCTGATTGATATTGCAACGACAATGCATTTCCTGGCGTAAAAAAAAGAGTGTCGGAAACAAGTAAATGATTATTCAAATTTTCAACCCAAGAACTGCCTATATAACTGACTTTGCTTTTAGCATATACGCCTTGTACCAAACTATTATCAAAAATAACTTCTGGATACGTATCGGCAATTGCGGTGCTAGTCACACCAAAAGCCAGCCATGTGCA
>NZ_JABMCQ010000204.1 GCF_013179575.1 Sphingobacterium shayense
AAACAGCATACACCTTAGTGACATGCTCCGCGATAGCCAACAAATTTGGGATCGGACCGAAAGGCACGCCTTTATAGTCCATATCTAACCCTGCCACTATGACGCGCACGCCCCGGTTTGCGAGTTGAATGCAAACATTCGGAAGCTCTTCATCAAAAAATTGTGCTTCATCAATTCCTGCTACTTTTATGTCGGAACTCAACAGTAATATGGAGGATGAATGAGAAATTGGGGTGGAAGGGATGCTGTTACTATCATGCGAAACAATCGCTTTTTCGCCGTATCTTATATCTATTTCGGGTTTAAAGATTTCAATTGGCAATTTTGCAAACTGGGCACGCTTCATCCGTCGGATTAACTCTTCGGTTTTCCCAGAAAACATAGACCCGCAGATCACTTCGATGCTTCCTACCGGCTTATTCGTTTGGAAAAAATTATGTTCGGAAAACAGCATGTTATTATAATTTATTGCTTTGCGTTCGGGGGTTAAAATACCGTTAAAACTTGTGCTCGATTCGTGCTAATATCGAAATTATATCTTAAATTTGATGTTAAGAAAGGAACTCTATTTTGAAACAGAGTATCAATCAATGCTTTTTGTTTTCCACAAAAAGCAGAATCAACGTCAGTGATCCAGATAAAAACAATAAATATGAGATATACAAAAGAAACTATCTTTTCGAAAATAGGAGAGCTACTTTTAGAGATTAACGACAGCTACGCAGAGCTATCTGAAAAAAAGATAGACGACAGCAAGGGGCAACTTACAATGTTCGAAGCAAAAGCGAAATTTTTGGCGGCTCATATTCAAGTTCTTTCTCGTTTAAGCGAAACTAATATAGTTTTGGAGTCGGATCTTGCCGCGTCGAGTCATGTTGCTGAAAGTACTTCCGTTCGAAGCAATGAGAAAGAAAAACGGGAAGACCTTTTCTTTACGCCTCCGATTGAATTGGAGGATGCACCCGATAGTCAAGTGATACAGGCGGAAATCCCGGAAGTAGGCCAGGCGAAAACCACGGAAGCACCCGAATCTAAAAAAGAAAATTCAAATGACACGGTTGATAAAGGGAATGAACGAGAGCACGTAAGTGAGAGAGTAGAATCCGAAGTATCCGCGCCGGCGATCGATTATTCTGGGTTCGTACCAGAAGATAATACTCGGGCGATTGACAAAAACATCGATAACGGTGAATTGTCGGATTCATATGCATCTAAGGAAGATTCAGTTACTGAGGTGGTTGACGATCACAAAACAGAGGATCGGACTACTGGTCGACTAGCGACGTCGCAGGAAGAAATTAAGGATGACCGCGTAGGTCAACCGGTAATTGTTCAAGTGGTGGAAGAACCGAGGGAAGTGGTTATAGAGGAGCAGCGTGAAGATCAAGATCAATCAATTGAAGATAGGAAGCCAAGTCGGCCGATGACAATTAATGAGATCTTACAACAACAACGGAAAGCGGGGACCACGGGTATGGCAATTAATACGACAAGTCCAGTCTCATCGGGAGTCGATCGATCTGTTGATCTTAAAAGTGCTATAAGCTTAAATGATAAACTTTTATTTATTAAAGATCTTTTTAACGGGTATACCTTGGCTTATAGTGAGGCGATAGAGCTGCTGAATCGCTATAATTCATTTGCCGAAGCAGACGCATTTTTGCAAACAAATTATGCATTGAAAAACAACTGGACCGATAAGGCTCAAACGGTGGAAAAATTATACGCAGTTTTAAGAAAGAAATTTTTCTAACTATTGTCCATATTCAGACAGTGTTTCAACTAGGAACTTTAGTTTGTTTTATGACGAACAAAAAGGCGAGCCACATGCTCGCTTTTTTTATTATACGGCAGTTACGCAAATAAGTCAAATTTTACCCAATCGATTCCTTGTCGTCCGTATACGAAATATTTTGGTTGCAAGATTTCTGCCGCGATTTCGACATCACCTAAAAACCCTTCTGCATCAGCACCGAAACGCGGTTTATGTATTATGTATACTTCATTATGCCGAACGGCGTCTGTTCTTGTTAGGACTTCGTCTTCTAGTATGGAAACGATGTCGGTATATAAATCATTGCTGTGTTGAACAAAAATTAACTTTTTAGGATTGTCGTATTTTTCCAACAACAAATTTCCACCGGCTATAGCGATTGTATCTGTAAGTTGAGATGAGTCCGACGGTTTATATAAGTTTTTTTGGTCAAGTACCAAAACAGTGGGTCTAGATTCCTCGGGAATGAATTTTAATTTATGTACAACGATGTCAATCTCTTCTTCGAGATGAGTTCGCTCATTAGCGTTTGTTGGAGTAGTATTTGCTATTAGCGTATTATAGAAATTGAGTTTTTCCATGTTTAGACATTTGTTTGAGCAAAAATAAGGAAGGCTTGTTAAAGAACCTAATTAAAGAAGTGATTATCGCATTCTGAGTATCATTTTGTAAATTGCATTTAAAATAAGGAGCACATTTATGTTTGATAAACTATTGCAAGCACAGCAGAAAGCCGACGAAGTAAAGCAACGGTTAGATAATATCTCTGTTTCCGGTGAGACAGAAGGTGGAAAAGTACGCGTAATTGCGTCGGCGAATAAAGAAGTTCGAGAACTGACAATAGATCCAGACTTATTCGCGCGCGCCGAAAAGGAAGAACTGGAAGAAATTATTATTGTGGCTATTAACAAAGCATTAGCGCAAGCTGAACGCGTTAGTCAATCGGAGATGCAAGCTGTTTCTCAAGATCTATTAGGTGGATTTGGTAATCTTTTTAATAAATAAAAATCTCGATTATGAAAGTTGCTTATTACGGACAATCTTGTGTTGAGTTTGATTTTCAGGGCGCTAAGGTTTTGCTAGATCCTTTTATTAGCTATAATTCCTTAGCAAGGGATGTAAACGTCGATTCGATTCGACCTGATTTTATTTTTTTAAGTCATTGTCATCAGGATCATGTAGCCGACCTAAAACGTATTCAAGAAAATAGCGGAGCAACAGTAGTCGCTATCGTAGAAGCTGCCGATTGGGTGGGCAAACAGGGTGTCCCAGCGGACAAGTTGATCGAATTTAATTTTGGAGGAACGCTTGAATTACCATTTGGTAAAGTGAAAATGGTATATGCACTCCATACAAGCAGCACGCCAGACGGTACCTACGCTGGCGTCCCTGCCGGTTACGTGTTTTTTGTTGGAGGTAAGAAAATTTATTTTGCCGGTGACACGGCCTTAACTATGGAGATGAAGCTTCTTGAAGATTTAGATTTGGATTGGGCTTTCCTTCCTATTGGAGGGCACTACACAATGGATGTAGATGACGCCATTAAAGCATCAAAATTTATAAATTGTTCTAAGATCGTTGGAATACACTACAATACGTTTCCTCCAATATCCATTAATCTAGAAGAAGCGAAGGAGAAGTTCACAGCTGCAGGTTTGGGTCTGTACCTTCCACAAATTGGAGAATCTCTAGTGCTATAAGTAGGGGAGCTCGTGCATTAAGACAACAGCCACTTCAAATTGAAGTGGCTGTTGTCTTAATGCACGAAGATCAATATTTCTTATTTTTTTGCCGCTCTATTGATGTGAAATACAACTAAATCGTCGATCGGTGAGCGTAAGATTTTACCAACTTGCATGCCGTATTGTTTTGCTTTATCTTCTAACACGTTGCGGAAGTTATATCCCACAGACCCGATGCAGTTGAATGTATACTTTTGATAATCAGGGTATTTGCTTACTAAGTTATTGAAGAATGCTTCAAACGCGTCTTCAACAATTTTACGTGTATATTCTATGTTAACGTTGTTGTCATATACGAATTTACTAAAACTAGCGCAGAATCTATTGGCAAGAGGTTTTGTGTAAACATTGTCCATAATTTCATCTGGTGTTAATTTATAGGTTTCAAAGAACGCTTTGGAAACGTTCTCCGGCATCAAGTTACGAATGAAATCTGTAAGGAGTTTTTTTCCGATATAGCTTCCGCTGCCCTCGTCTCCTAGAATATAAGCTGCTGAATCGATATTAAATGTGATTTCGTTGCCATCATAAATGCAGCTATTGGTTCCTGTGCCTAAAATTGCTGCGAAACCCTGTTGATCACCAAGTAATGCACGAGCGGCCGCTAATAAGTCGTGACCCACTTCAACTTTTGAGCTAGGAAATACCTTTTGAAGGGCGACTTCGACGATTTTCGCTTTTTCAGCGTTGTGAACTCCTGCACCATAATAGTTTACTTCTGTCACATTTTCGAAAGGAAGATCATGAGGTAATCCTTTTTTTAAGGAATTAACAATGTATTCGCTGTCAACAAAATATGGGTTGTATCCCTCGGTATTGAAATATATTTTTTTGTTTGAATCATCTAACAAACACCAGTTTGTTTTAGTTGATCCTCCGTCCGCAATGATAATCATTATAGATTTGGTTTTATTGTGTTACGTTTAGTTTTTGCTTTGTTTTAATTCAATATTGTCTCTTCGAAAATACGTTTTTAAGTTTAAAAACACGAATTTTAAAATTTAAAATATGAAAGAATATAGGTCGATTTTTTATTTGCGGGGTAAAAAAATGCCTTTACGATATCATAAAGGCATTTTTTAATCAAATTAATATTTTATTTCACTTAGTGTATTTTGTACAATATCTTTCGCTTAATGGGAACTTTCAGATTCTATTTCGTCGATGTTTATTCCTTGTTCTTTCAAAAATCTTCTCACAATTACGGCAAAAAATATAATATAACAAAATCCAATTAAAGGTAAGATATACGAATTATGTATACCAATAATGTCTGCAAGCTTACCTTGTAATGGGGGAATAATCGCACCACCAAGAATCATCATTACTAAAAAAGCAGCACCTTGTTCGGTATATTTACCAAGTCCTACGATGGATAAACTAAATATTGATCCCCACATAATAGAACATGCGAGCCCTCCCGTTAGGAACGCATATATCGCTATCATTCCTGTTGAGCATAAGCCAATTATCATGGCTAGTAATCCCAGTGCACCAAATATGATTAATGTCCGTGCTGGCTTATCCTTGCTTATAAAGAAAGCTGCAATCTGGATCGCAACGCATATAAAGAAAAATAAAAGATGTGACATATCAAAGCCCGCTAAGCTATTGACGCCTATTATTATTGCGAATGCAATAACCGGTACGACCAATAATAGAATTTGTTTGGTTGTTTTCTTAAACTGGAAAGCACTAATGGCACCTGCCCAACGTCCAATCATCATACCCCCCCAATAAATGGAAACATACGGTGTGATTTCAGAGGATTGTAAATTTCCAAATTCGTCAAGTTTCAACAATTCGCCAAGATTACTTCCTATTGCCACTTCAATTCCAACATATATAAATAAACCTAGCATACCCAATACGAGTTGAGGATATTTCATTGCGCCCCAGCCTTCTTGATTTTTACTTGCGCGCGAGTATGCGAAAAGTAAGCCCCCAACGACGGAGAGCAAAGCACCAAGTAGCCATGCCATACGAGTAATCTCTAGTGGATGAATCAGATCATTAATTTTTGCGTTCAATTGGGTAATCAGTAATTGATCAGACGTATTAGCAACTTGAAGCTGTAGACTTTCGATTAGGATCGCGGTGTCACTTTTGTAGCTTAAAAATACGGGTACAAACATTAGGAGCAGAAGGATGGTCATAACAATAAGCGTATTTTTGGCTTTAGTTGCCGATTCCATTGGTTCGCTATTGATACCGGGTGGCACTTTTTTCGAAAAATGAAAAAGTCCAGCTGCTAAAACAAACAAAAGTCCAACTATAATGTATAAATAGACAACTTTGTCAAGAGGAAGACTAGCAATCTCTCCATCTGATATTGGTTCGAACGTTCCGAATAAGGCGAATCCGATCACAAGAGGTCCAATAGTGGTCCCAAACGAGTTGATTGCACCACCCAGATTTACGCGTGATGCTCCCGTTTTTGGATCTCCTAATAGAACTGCGAATGGATTTGCTGCAGTCTGCTGTAAAGAGAAACCGAGGGCTACGATAAACAGTCCAATTAACATCCCAAT
>NZ_JABMCQ010000205.1 GCF_013179575.1 Sphingobacterium shayense
TTGATGTTAAACCGGGGAACCGCTATATCTCTCGATATCGTGCTATGGGGTCGACTGCTGTGGCCGATATTTTTGAATATGTTCAAAAGAAGTTCGCTGCGGTAAATAAAGCTTATCCGGTAGAATCCAAAGATTCAAAGTGGTTGAAAGATCATGTGAGTTTTACTGGAGAAGTTCTTTTGGGGCATCTACGTTATGGGACCCACGGCAAAAACAGTATTGAAAGTTGCCATCCCTTTTTACGTCAAAACAACTGGATGAGCCGCAATTTAGTTGTCGCCGGTAACTTCAACATGACGAATGTCGACGAACTTTTGCAACAATTATACGAGTTGGGTCAGCACCCTAAAGAGCAAGCTGATACGGTTACCGTTTTAGAAAAAATAGGACACTTTTTAGATGATGAAAATCAGGAATTATTTGATAAGTTTAAAAAGGAAGGTTATTCTAACGTTGAGATCAGTGCGTTAATCGCCAAAAACATAGATGTAGAAAAGATTCTTACACGTTCTGCTAAAACATGGGATGGGGGATACACGATTGCAGGTATTTTCGGTCATGGTGATGCGTTCGTGATGCGTGATCCATCGGGGATTCGTCCAGCATTTTACTATCGAGATGATGAGGTACTGGTTGTTGCATCTGAGCGTCCAGTTATTCAAACGGCGTTCAATGTTCCTTTAACTTCCGTTCAGGAAATTAAACCGGGTCACGCCTTAATTGTGAAGAAAGACGGTACGATCACCGAAGAGATGTTCCGTCAACCCACAGAACAAAAATCTTGTTCGTTTGAACGAATTTATTTTTCTAGGGGTTCTGACGCAGATATATATAAGGAGCGTAAGCAATTAGGTAATCTATTGTGTCCGCAAGTTCTGGCGGCTGTAAATAATGATATCAAAAACACGGTGTTTTCGTTTATTCCCAATACTGCTGAAGTTTCCTATTATGGAATGATGGACGGTATTAACACCTATGTTAGAGACTATCAGCGTGATATCCTTTTGAACCGCGCCGATAAAATTTCTGACGAGGAACTGGAAGAGGTCATCAGTATAAAACCTCGATTCGAAAAATTGAACGTTAAAGATGCTAAACTTCGTACGTTTATTACGCAAGACGCAGATCGTACGGATATGGTGCAACATGTATATGATACGACGTACGGTATTGTGATTGATGGAAAGGACACAATTGTTGCTATTGATGACTCTATCGTTCGCGGAACGACACTTAAACAAAGCATATTAACTATATTGGATCGTTTGCATCCTAAGAAAATCGTGATTGTTTCTTCGGCTCCTCAAATACGCTACCCAGACTGTTATGGTATTGATATGTCTAGAATGGGGGAGTTTGTAGCGTTCGAAGCAGCAATTTCATTATTGAAACAGCGCGGTTTGGCGCATATAGTAGATGAAGTATACCAACGCTGTGTAGCATCTATTACAAAACCAATGGAGGAGATTGAAAATTACGTAAAAGCCATTTATGAACCATTTACGGATGAGGAAATCTCAAATGAAATTGCACGTATCATTCGTCCCCACAATTTGAACGCGGAGTTAACTGTGATTTATCAGACATTAGACAATTTGCACAAAGCTTGCCCTAACCATCTTGGCGATTGGTATTTCTCAGGCGATTATCCAACCCCTGGTGGAAATAAGGTGGTTAATAGAGCGTACATGAATTGGGTTGAGGGTAAAAACGTGAGAGCATATTTTAGTAGCTAAGAATAGCGAGGATATTTTAACATTTATTTTAAAGTTTTTATATTATTTGTTATCTTTGCCACTCATTAAATATTAACAAATATTATTTTATAACAATGTACGCAATAGTAAATATAGCAGGACAGCAATTTAAGGTTGCAAAAGACCAATATCTTTTTGTGCACCGCTTACAAGGAGACGAAGGCGCTAGTATTGAATTTGACAATGTATTGTTAGCAGAAGACGGTGGTAAATTCACTGTAGGTACACCTAGTATTTCAGGTGCTAAAGTTTCAGCTACGATTTTGTCTCATTTGAAAGGCGATAAAGTTATCGTTTTCAAGAAAAAACGTCGTAAAGGTTACAAGAAGAAAAACGGACACCGTCAACACTTCACAAAAATCCAGATCACTGGTATCAGTTTATAATTGAATTTTTTAATCTGACTTTCTAGAGTCATAAATTAAGATAAAGAAATGGCACATAAAAAAGGTGCGGGTAGTTCCAAGAACGGCCGTGAGTCACATAGCAAGAGATTAGGTATTAAAATTTTCGGTGGTCAACAAGCAATTGCTGGTAATATCATCGTACGTCAACGTGGAACATTGCACAATGCTGACGCTAACGTAGGGATCGGTAAAGATCATACACTATATGCCCTAATTGATGGTACTGTTGTTTTTCGCAAAAAAGCAAATAACAAATCATATGTATCAGTAGTTCCTGCAGAGCAGAACTAATTTAGTATCAAAAGACATAAAAAAGCTGTAGAGATTTGCTTCTCTACAGCTTTTTTATGTTTTGATACCTTCGACGATCGATAAAATCGCCGTCGTAAAATTGATTTTATCGGTTTTATGATTACTGGGGCATCAAGCAAACAAAGAAATAACCTTGTGATTTCTCGAAAATAATGATGAGCGCGTGTTAGAGATCGTTTACTATTGTGTCAGGACAAGAACGTGAGCTGTATTACAGATAAGTGGTCAATATGTTTGTGCAGAACAAGGGCGCGTCGGGGGCTGATACGGAGTCTGTACATATATAATGAACGTTGAAAAGCTCCGAGTCGGGAGGCGCCAGCGGTTTGTATTAAAAAAGGTAGGCTTTTGTTACAAAGTCTACCTTTTTCTGTTAGTTAAGTTTTGGACGATTCTAAATATCCAGTAAGATGCTAGATTATTAACATTGCATCTCCGTATGAGTAAAATCTATATTTTTCTTTAACGGCTTCTTCATAAGCGGCCATTGTATTTTCATAACCCGCGAATGCAGCAATCATAACGAGTAATGTTGATTCTGGCGTATGGAAATTCGTGATCATGGAGTTGGCAATACTGAAGTCGTATGGAGGGTATATAAATTTACTAGTCCAATCGTTTGCAGCTTTTAAATGTTTATCGGCCGATACCGATGATTCGATAGCTCGCATTGAAGTCGTCCCGACGGCGCAAACTCGTCTTTTTTCGTCAATCCCTTTATTCACAATTTTCGCGGCTTCGTCTGTGATCATGAATTGTTCAGAATCCATTTTGTGTTTAGTCAAGTCTTCTACTTCAACAGTACGAAATGTTCCGAGGCCTACGTGTAGAGTGACCTCTGCGAAGTCAACACCTTTTAGCTCCAATCGTTTCATCAACTCACGAGAGAAATGGAGACCTGCGGTTGGCGCAGCTACTGCTCCCTCATTTTTTGCATAAATCGTTTGATAACGGAATTTGTCTTCTGGGGTTGCTTTACGTTTAATGTATTTAGGAAGCGGAGTTTCACCTAGTATCTCAATGTTACGGCGAAACTCTTCGTCGGTACCATCAAAAAGAAAACGAATTGTCCTTCCTCTTGAAGTTGTATTATCTACAACCTCCGCCACCAAAAGGTCGTCATCTCCAAAGTATAATTTATTTCCTACGCGGATCTTTCTCGCAGGATCCACCAAAACATCCCAAAGGCGTAATTCTTTGTTTAATTCTCTTAATAGGAACACTTCAATAGTAGCACCTGTTTTTTCCTTATTACCGTACATACGTGCAGGAAATACTTTGGTGTTATTTAAAATCATAACATCTTTGTCGTCAAAGTAATCTAGGACGTCCTTGAAGATTTTATGTTCTATTTTTCCTGATTCACGATGTAAAACCATTAGACGTGACTCGTCGCGTTGCTCGGAGGGTTCTGATGCTAAAAGTGATTCCGGTAAGTTGAATTTAAACTGTGATAACTTCATTTTGTTCTCGATAAATTTGTTCTACAGAAATCTTAATTATTTACTAGTGATAAGATTTCAAAAAGGCTTACAAAGCTACGGATAATATATGTAATTTTCGTACTTTATGACCTTATTATTCGATATAAGCCAAATTTTAATTTATATATTTACAGTGAATATGTATTTAGCCATTAAACTGATTAAGGAAAGTTGTGCTTTTGCCGTCACTGCGCTTAAAGACAATAAGACAAGGACGTTATTGTCCCTTTTAGGCGTCACGATTGGGATCATGACAATCATCGGTGTATTCTCTGCAGTAGATACCCTACGTAATAATCTAGAAGAATCGGTACGTAAAATTGGTAGCCGGACGCTCTACGTTGAAAAATGGCCGTGGGATGGCGGCCCTGATTTTCCGTGGTGGAAATATGTCAATCGCCCAGAACCCAAATATATGGATTATGAGTCGGTACTTGAGCGAATGACAACGGCGGAGAAGGTTGCCTATTCGATTAATATTTCGAATTCTACTGCCAAATTCAAGAATAATTCGGCTAGCAATATCACGGTTGTCGCGGGCACACATGATATTTATCAGATACGAAACCTTGATATTGTCGAGGGGCGATATTTCACAGATCAAGAATCGCGGGGCGGGACCGGAAGTGTTTTATTGGGAGCGACCATTGCAGAAGGCCTTTTCCCAGCGGAAAGCCCTATAGGTCAGTATGTGACTCTTTTGGGCCGTAAAATGCAGGTAATTGGCGTATTGAAAAAGGAGGGATCTGGGATGTTGTTGGATGTTTCAAATGACGAGGTAGCATATATCCCTTTTACTCTCGGACGTAATTTGGTTAATTATGAAAACTACACCCCAAGTATCTCGATTGAGGTAAACGAGAACTACTCATTAGAGGAAGCGGAAAGTGAACTTATTGGTATTATGCGTTCTGCACGAAGAATTGCACCGCAAAGAGAGTCAGACTTCTCCATAAATAAGACGACTTTAATAACAGCTCAGCTCGATCAGATGTTTACAATTATTAATTTAGCCGGTTTCTGTATAGGTATCTTTTCGATTCTCGTTGGGGGATTTGGGATTGCAAATATAATGTTTGTGAGTGTGAAGGAACGTACGAACTTGATTGGAATACAAAAGGCATTAGGTGCGAAACAATATTTTATTTTGACACAGTTTTTAGTTGAGAGTATCCTACTTTGTTTAATTGGTGGTGCAATAGGACTAGCAATCGTATACGGGTTGGCTGCATTAGTGAGTCTAACGGTACAGGTCACAATTGTCGTTAGTTTCAAGATGGTAATGCTAACAACCCTATTGTCCACCATTATTGGATTAATCGCTGGAATCGTGCCCGCTATTAATGCGGCTCGAATGGATCCTGTTGAAGCCATCCGTAGCAAGTAAAATGAACTTTTGAGGTCATTTTATATGTCGTGAATTTTTTAAATAAAAGGCGGAGTTTTCGGCTTAACGGTAGGAATAAAAAAGGCTGTCATTGTGTGATGGGACCCCAAAAGTTTTTGTCTAACTTTTGGGGTCCCATCAGTGTTCTAACAGCCTTTTTGATTGAGTAACTTTGGGAAAAGCGAGTTATGCTAACTTACCCAGTGCTTCTTTCATACGTCTTAATGCTTCTTTTAGATTTTCATCGGATGCAGCATAAGATAAACGGATATAATTATTATTACCAAAGGAGTCTCCGCCTACGGTAGCGATGTGACCCTCATTTAGAAGATAAAGTGCTAGATCTGAGGAGTCTTTAATTACGGTTCCTTTTGGATCTTTTTTTCCGAAGAACGAACTAATTTCGGGAAAGAAATAGAACGCACCTTCTGGAAGGTTTGTTTTTACACCAGGAATCTCGTTTAATAGGTCGTACACCAACTGACGTCGACGTAGAAATGCCTGTTTCATCTGTTGCACGCTTGCTAACCCCTCGTTGTAGGCGACGATTCCGGCACGTTGTGAGATGGAGCAAGTGCCCGATGTCGTTTGTCCTTGTAGTTTGTCATTGGCAGCAGCAATTTCT
>NZ_JABMCQ010000206.1 GCF_013179575.1 Sphingobacterium shayense
GGTGGACAGAATGATAATCCCACCTACGAGTATCACCCCGGCCATGCTGAGGGTCTTGAAATCACGTATGATCCAAGTGAAACAACCTATAAAGAATTGTTGGATTACTTTTTCAGAGTACATGATCCGAGCACGGTAGATAGACAGGGAAACGACAGAGGGAAGAGTTACCGTTCGGCATTATTTATTCAGAACGATGAAGAAGAAAGTGATGCTCACGAGATGATCAAGCTCGTCGATGATTCCCAACGTTGGCCTGGAAAAATTGTAACGACGCTGGAACCGTTTACTAAATTTTGGCCCGCCGAAGACTATCACCAAGATTATCTGGTAAAAAATCCGAATGGGTACACCTGCCATTTCGAACGCTTTGGAACGTTCCTGTAACGCACCGAACAAAGTAACGGCAGAAATATACCAGAGGAATCCCGACCGGTATATTTTAGTCTCGGGGTATGAAGTAGGAGCGCCTCGATGCTCCTACGGAAACCTTCAAAACTGGGTTGGCTATGATACGTTAACCAAAGAATATATCCGCTTTACCAAGTCCGTGTACAGAAAGCTCGTTGAAAACATGGAAAATAAAATAATATAGATATGAAAATAGCAATTCTCTTATCAACAGCATTTAGCTTACTTGCAATGACAGCTTGTAGCAATGGCATGAATAACCGGGCCGGAAAGGACTTGGGAGAAAAAGCAGTCATCAATGAGACAACCAGCAGTAGTGACAGTATAGATATTATCTACTTTGCCGGGGGGTGTTTCTGGGGAACAGAACATTTCTTCAAACAAGTAGATGGTGTTATCAGTACGGAAGTAGGTTTCGCCAATGGGCGTACAGATAATCCAACTTATAACGAGGTGGTGCGCGAAAATACAGGTTACGCAGAAACGGTAAAGGTTACCTACGACGCTGAGAAGCTGGACTTGGATCTGTTACTTGATTTATATTTCCTTTCCATCGACC
Source organism: Sphingobacterium shayense (assembly GCF_013179575.1). Lineage (GTDB taxonomy): Bacteria > Bacteroidota > Bacteroidia > Sphingobacteriales > Sphingobacteriaceae > Sphingobacterium > Sphingobacterium shayense. The sequence goes on from NZ_JABMCQ010000206.1 coordinate 971, forward strand.
CGACGAGTGTAAATAAACAGGGTAACGATGTAGGTGACCAGTATCGTACCGGGATCTATTATACCTCGGGTCAGCAGTTGCCGCTTATAACAGCACGGATAAAAAAGGAAGCGGTTAAACACACTCTGCCCATAGCAGTGGAGGTAACGCCAATAAAAAAGTATTATAAAGCCGAGGATTATCACCAAGACTACTTAGATAAAACACCTGGCGGCTATTGCCATATTAATCCTGCACTTTTTAAAGTAGCTAAGGATGCTAATAAGGCAAAGTAATACGTAAGATCCCAAAATAAATTTCATATTTTATTAATCAGAACAGCGAAGTCGGCAATCAAGGTGTAGTGGAGCCGGCAAGCTCTAGAAGCGGTGATTCTGATTCTTAATCCAGTTAAGAGTTTAATCAATCAAAATCTTACTTGTTAAATGAATAGTGGAACCTGCGTGGTGTTCACTATTTCCTTCATTACGAAATAACTCTCCATATGCCGGATTCCTTTTATCGTTGATAACTTCTTAAAATTGAACTCGTGATAGTGATCGACATCGCGGACCATTACTTTTAGCTGATAGTCAAATGCACCCGTCACATGAAAGCATTCAACAACCTCTGGGATTTTCTGTATTTCCTCCATGAACGTCAATGCGCTTTCATTGGAATGCTTTTCCATGCTGATAGATACGAGGACCATCACATTCAGGTCCAATTTTCTTCTGTCAAGCAGATAGACCTTTTTTTTTAACATGGACATGGATATTAATTTCTTTACTCGTTCGTATACCGGGGTCATGGACAGGTTAATCTGGTCCGAAATTTCTTTGTTGCTAGTGTTCGCATCTCGTTGAAGGATGTCCAAGATCATTAGATCTTTTTCGTCAAATTTCATATTTGTAGTAAAATAAGCCTGAAAATAATAAATACTTGCATTCAAGTTAGTGATATTATACTTTAATTTAAAATATCGTAAACTTATTTTACTGAAATTGATGAAATATCAGTTTTATTATGCTAATCTATATTTTAAAACAGTATTTTTACTCTACTAATTAATTTGTCATTTACCTACATATGAACTATGAGTGATCCCCAATTAAAAAAAGTCCTCGGTCCTGTAATGCTATGGGGGCTTGGGGTGGGATATGTGATTTCTGGAATGTATTTTGGATGGAATCTAGGTCTAGCAGAAGGCGGTACGTTGGGTCTCGCTATTGCCACGGTTTTTGTAATAGCAATGTATCTAACTTTTACATTTAGTTATACTGAGATGGCCTGTGCAATCCCAAAGGCAGGAGGAGCTTTCGAGTATGCAAATAGGGGATTGGGCAAGCAATTAGGATTTGTAGCCGGTATTACGCAGAACATAGAGTTTGTATTCGCACCTCCAGCTATTGCTGCTGCAATTGGTGCGTATCTAAATCTATTATATCCGTCTGTTGGTTACCTCACATTTGCAGTAGGTGCTTATGCTATCTTCACGGCGATGAATATCCTGGGAGTTAAGTTGGCGGCTTCATTTGAACTTGTTATTACTGTGCTGGCGGTCATCGAATTGCTGATCTTCGCGGGCGTCACGCTGCCCAAATTTGAGTTTTCTAATCTTGAACATAATGCGCTGCCCAACGGTATCCCTGGAATCTTTGCTTCTATCCCTTTTGCGATCTGGTTTTTCCTAGCGATTGAAGGAATTGCAAACGTAGCCGAAGAAACAATAAACCCCCAAAGAAATGTGTTGATTGGCTTTGGTTCGGCTATACTAACACTTGTCCTATTGTGTGTGATTACGTTTTTGTCGGCTGTGGGAGTTGCAGGGTGGGAAACCATTGTCTACCCTCCAGGGAGTGTCGAACCATCAGACTCTCCTTTGCCCTTGGCGATAGCGCAAGTTATTGATAGTTCTCATATTTTGTACAAACTTCTTATTGGAGTGGGCTTGTTAGGCCTAGTCGCATCGTTTCATGGTATTATCCTTGCCGGGGGTAGGGCAACTTTTGAGTTCGGCAGGGTTGGTTACGCTCCTGCCATCCTGGGGAAAATACACAGACGTTTTAGCACGCCAGCAAATGCGCTGATTGTAAATATGTTAGTTGGCTTGATTGCCCTTTTCACGGGAAAGACCGGTGAGATTATTACTATCGCGTGTTTCGGCGCAATCTGTCTCTATATTATATCAATGATTTCTTTCTTTGCCTTAAGACGGAAAGAGCCAGAATTGATTAGACCTTTCAAAGTGCCTTTATACCCTTATTTTCCAATGATTGCATTGGTGATCGCTAGCGTATGCCTGCTCGCGATGATATACTACAACCCGCAGACCGCAATGGTATTCTTTGGTCTGGTGGGCTTATCTTATTTATATTTCTTAATCTTCCTTGACAAGGATAAAAACGCTAAATTATGATTGACCGAAGAGAAATCATTTCCAAACTCCGAAAAAATAAAAGTTCCCACGTGAAGATCGCTGTTGTCGATATGGATGGTGTACTCCGGGGAAAATTCATGCATAGGGAAAAATTTATTTCTTCACTGGAAAGCGAATTCGGATTCTGCTCGGTGGTATTTGGATGGGATATTAATGACCAAGTTTATGATAATGTTGATATAACAGGCTGGCATACCGGATATGGGGACTTTTCAGCCAAGATTGATGAATCCACATTCCGCCTAATACCATGGCAAGAAGATATTCCTTTCTTCCTAGCTGATTTCGAATCCGAGCTTTCCCTAGGCGAACAGGTGTGCCCCCGAACCCTTTTAAAAAGGATAATAGCGCAAGCTCATCAAGCAGGGTACACACCGATTTTTTCCCAAGAATTTGAATGGTTTAATTTTTTGAAACCGGATGTCGCTAATATGGGTAGTTTTAAGGAGATGTCTCCGATCACCTCGGGGATGTTCGGTTATTCTATTTTAAGGATGTCCGATAATTTTGAGTACTTCCGCGACCTGTGCCAATTGCTCGAAAAGTTTGATGTTCCTTTGGAGGGATTGCATACCGAGACGGGGCCTGGCGTGCTGGAAGCTGCCATTCAATGTGCTGAAGCTCTGGAGTCCGCCGACCGAGCGACGCTTTTCAAATCCGCGGTAAAAGAAATAGGGAAGAAGCATGGGATACTCGCAAGTTTCATGGCTAAACAAACAAAGGAGCTGCCCGGATGTAGTGGCCACATACACCAAAGTCTATGGGATTCTAGTAAGCAAACTAATTTGTTCTATAATGGGGATGATGATACCCAAATGAGCCCCTTAATGAAACATTACCTTGCAGGGCAGCTTCACTGTCTGCCTGAAATCCTTCCCATGTTTGCCCCTACAGTAAACAGCTATAAAAGACTGACCGAAGGAGCTTGGGCTCCCACTACATTAACCTGGGGCTTTGATAATAGAACTACAGCGCTGCGCGTGATACTAGGCAGTTCGAAATCTACCCGAATAGAGCATCGTGTTGTCGGTTCTGATGTAAATCCATATCTAGCGATGGCAGCGAGTCTAGCCAGTGGATTGTATGGGATAAAAAATAAACTTTCCTTGGATAGCCCCCATACAGTAGGTAACGGTTATGAGGATACACGCTCGGGGACGCTGCCGGTTAATCTTTATGAGGCAACAAGCAGGATGAGTCAGTCTAAGCTTGCCTCTGAGCTTTTCGGTGAAAAATTCGTTGACCACTTCACTCGATCGAGATTCTGGGAATGGCGACAATTTTCTGAACAGGTTACCGACTGGGAAACAAAAAGATATTTCGAAATAATTTAACCACAGGATGGATATAGATAAAATTTATGGTTTTAACTTTCCTACACCTATTCGATTTGGTGCAGGAGCTATTGATGAATTGCCCGCTTATCTGCAGGCAAACATGCTTAATCGCCCTTTGGTGGTGACCGATCCGGTTATTGCGGAACTTCCTTTTTTTAAGCAAATCATTGAAAAGCTGGCTAACAAGGGAATCGATACTGTGGTCTATAATGAATTGCACAAAAATCCAGTGAAATCAGATGTGATCAAAGGAGGTGACGTTTACCACGAATACAAGCGAGACTCCATCATTGGAATCGGTGGAGGGGCGGCGCTCGATGTAGCCCGTGCTGTTGCGCTCCGGGCTCACCACGACAGGGATCTATTCGATTATGACGATCTTATTGGGGGCGATGTCTACGTAACAAATGAGATTCCGCATTTTATAACTGTCCCCACTACTGCGGGAACCGGTAGTGAGGTTGGGCGAAGCGCCATCATTTCTGAAGACGATACGAAAAGGAAAAGAATTCTTTTTAGCCCAAGACTGATGGCAAAAATTGTCTTTGCGGATCCTATGCTTACGATTGACCTCCCGTCCTTCATAACAGCGGCTACGGGAATGGATGCACTAACCCACAATATGGAAGCGTACCTGGCAAAAAACTTTCACCCCATGTGTGACGGTATTGCGCTTCAAGGGATCTCCCTAATTGCCGATTCGATTGAAACGGCAACCAGAAATCCGGATATCGAATCACGCGCTAAGATGCTTCTTGCCTCCTTAATGGGGGCGGTAGCCTTCCAGAAAGGACTCGGGGTGGTGCACAGTCTTGCGCATCCACTCTCTAGTTTACTTGATACCCACCACGGGCTGGCCAACGCGGTAAATCTTCCGTACGGAATGCGCTTCAACTATGAGGGGTCGGAGCACCGTTTTGATAAAATAGGTAGTGCACTGGGACTAGGAGATAATTCTGGTAGTGCAGTTGTCGATTATTTATTTGACTTGAACGGAAAACTCGAACTGCCTACTCGTTTATCCTCAATAGGTGTTGAAAGGGAACATTTAGCCCCATTGTCAGAACTTGCCTATGCTGATTTCTGCCATCCGTCAAATCCCAAGCCTGTTTCCAAAGAAGATTTTCATGCTATTTATCAAAGTGCTTTTTAGTTAATTATGATCA
>NZ_JABMCQ010000207.1 GCF_013179575.1 Sphingobacterium shayense
CATACCACCTTTTTCGCCAATTTTCATGATACCGAGGGCGAATGTCATCATACCAATTAAGCCCAGTGAAATTGACGCCCCAGTAGCCGCACTTTCGAAGAGAGAATTTACAATATTTTGGAATACTTCAGTATCTCCGCCAAGTAATTTAACAATAGCTACAACGAAAGTGATGAGGAAGAATGATATCCAGACGTAATTTAATGCCATGTAACAATTATTTATGTCCGTAAATGTACCGTTTCTCTTTGAATTGGATTATTGTTTAGTTCTAATTTTTTAAAAAATTCCACACTGATCTATCTTTTCTGTTCCCGTTGTCTTGTATGATTTCCGAAACGATTTGATTTAGTTGTTCTTCATGCTCCATTACAATCTTATCTCCCAAAGAAATTATTTTTTGTATGTTCGATGGGGTCGCGGCATCCATAGATGGATTAATTGAAGATAACGCCTGAGGCTCTATACGAATGTAATTAGAAGATTTATTGACGGACCGGAAGAGTTGCTTGAGATAGTAATCCGTGCTTTCGGCCGAGCTGCTACTCATGATATCCACAAGGGCGGGACCTATCGAAATTGCGCGTCTTTTTTTGAAATCGTCGTAGTTGTAGGATATTTTGGAGATACCGGTTCCTAACGAAAGTATCCAAATATCGTTAATTTTGTAAGTGTTGTAACTTTTAATAACTTCTAGCAAAGCGGATAGGGAGGGGTTGTGCGCGAATACCCCTCCATCAACTAAAGGATATCTCGTTCCTGATTTGGAGAATATCTCAGCAACGGAAAAATATGTTGGGGCTGCAGACGTCGCTCTACAAACATCTCTGATTAAAAAGTCCCGGGAATCTCCATGAGTTATAGCTTTCTGCTGGCGAAATAAATGGTTTTTTCGAAGTTCGATGTTGTAAGCAGTAATAATGCAAGGTTTTAGAAGCTCACTTAATTTACGGTCTCCAAAATAATCATTTAGTACGCGCTCGATAACTAGGTTGTCGTATAATTCGCTTAACAAACCGAATCGACTTAGGAAACGACGCCACTTTGTGGCCGCAAAGATCTCCGTCCCGTGTTCAAGATAGATGTCTAATGCCTCTTTCGCACTGTATTTTTGCTTTTTAGGGTTACTTTCGTCAGGACATAGGAGAATCGAAAGTAGGATTCCTCCAGTGCTCGTACCGGCAAAAAAGTCAAAATAGTCGCTGAGTTGTGCAGCGGGGTTTTTAGTTGCTTGTCGTATTTTTTCTTCCAGTGTGACTAAAAACATCCCTGGAATAATTCCTCGAATTCCACCACCATCTATTGAAAGGATCCTTTTCATATACTCTAAATTAGAAAAAATGCTTGGGAAATTAATAGGATTGGTCTACTGTATAATTTATTTTCTAAAAGGTTTCACCAGTTGAATTAATCTACTATATTTGCAATCCAATCGGAGAGGTGTCAGAGTGGTCGAATGAGCAGACCTGGAAAGTCTGTATACGGGATGACTGTATCGAGGGTTCGAATCCCTCCCTCTCCGCAGAGCAAAAAAGAGCAACTATTATCGAAAATAGTGTTCTTTTTTTGTTTAGAAGCATTTTGATCCAACAGATGTCAGGTAGAATATAATATATCGCAAAAATATTAGGGCATTAGATTGTCTTGCACTACCTGTTTTATTTTCGAGTCACCTTTTACTTTTTAGATCTTAGAGATAACAATGCGTAAGCTGGTTTGAGTACATTGAATAGTGTAATTGCCAAAAGTCCTACATGCATCTGGATAGGATTAGAGAATTGAGGTAATCAAATACGTTTTTTCTTTAATCGTGTTATTTCGGCGCTATTTCTAATTTGCAACGTTCCTTTTCAAGAAGTTTCATATACTCTTCTTTCTTGTATTCTGATTTCATGTGATCGCTTTCCCGCTGATAATATCGATTCAGCTCTTTACGATGCATCGCAGTGACGAATCTAAGCGCTTCTTCTGGACTCTGAAGAATAAGTCCAGGCACCGTTGTTGGTTTCCCGGTTTCCTCATCCACAGCAACCATTGAAAAATAGCTTGAATTCGTATGCTTAACGAATTTCTTTCGTATGTTTTCTGCTGTCACCCTAATACCAATAACCATAGAACTTGTCCCCACGTAATTCACCGAGGCTTCTAAGCTTACTATTTCACCGACTTCTACAGATACAAGGAAATCAACTTTATCAACGGATGCTGTTACGCAGTATGATCCGGAATGTTTGGCAGCGCAGGCATAGGCTACTTTATCCATCAGCGAAAGGATAGTCCCCCCGTGTATTTTCCCCCCGAAATTTGAATAGGCTGGTATCATTAGCTCGGTCATAGTCGTCTGGGAGGCGGATACCGTTTTAAATTCTTCCATAATTGCTATTTTATTTTTATTGCTTTTTTATCAAAGTGATATAGACATTTATATTTATCTCTTTTCCAATTACCATTCCTCCACTCTCTAATAAGGTGTTATAAGTTAAATCGAATTGATCGCGGTTAATTACAAAATCACTTTCGAACGCTGACCGTTCAATACCGTCAATATTATTTTTTCCTAAGTAAGTGACAGGAATCTCGATAGCCTGCGTTATATCCTTAATTGTTAGGTTTCCCCTCAGTTGGAATTTTGTCTCGTTTATTCGGTCAAAACGTTCGGATTTAAATTCGATTTCCTGGTATTTGGTCACATCCAAAAGTGCCTCTGACTTGAGATGGTCATCCCGATAATCGTCATTCGTTGTAACATCGGCGGTAGATATTGTACATTGTACAGAGCCGCGCTCGAAATCATCTCCTTCACTGATAGCTCTCACCTCGAAGCGCTTAAATTGCCCAACCACGGTAGAAATAACCATATGTTTTACTCTAAAAACGATAGTAGAGTGTTCTTCATCCAATAACCACGCTGTTTTTTTCATCAATGCCTTTTGTTTGTTGTTTGTGCAAACTATAAATTGTTACGAGAAGATATTAAAACATTGCCGTTTTTGCATAAAAAATTATGTTTTGTTGGTCTTTCAGTGTAACTTTTGTAAGTACTAAAGTTAATTAATGGGATCTGGGGTGATCTTTCCAAATTATAGTGAAGAACTATAAAAGACTGATTTAATTTTTCCCAGGAGCACCTGTTAATCAGAATTACGATTGAGTATTGATAACGTTTTTCTAATCATTTGTGTTGCACGTTACTATTTGTATTCCATATCTAGAAATCTAAGATAAGTTCCTCCGCAAGGATGCACACTTCAACGCTTTCTGCTTATCTATTGCGAACCTTGATATAAATGGGTATATATGATTAACCGTTTTCTAAACGCGATATATAAACGCGTTTATATTCATGCCTGCGCCAACAGAAGCAAAGACTAAAATGTCTCCTGGGCTAAAACTGTGATTTTCCAACTTACCTTTACTAATCAGATCATAAAGCGTAGGTACTGTCGCTACGCTACTATTTCCTAAATTACCAATTGTCATCGGCATAATATTGTCTGGGGGAGTGGTGTCGTATAATTTGAAAAATCGTTCAATAATAGCGATATCCATTTTCTCATTTGCCTGGTGAATGAGTATTTTGTTTATCTGTGAAATATCGATACCAGCTTTTTCTAAGCATAGTTTTAAAGCGAGAGGGACGTTGGTTAAAGCGAATTCATAAATTTTCCGTCCTTTCATCTTTATATATTTGTGATTGTCATTTAAATCTTCGTTATAAGAAGGTCCGAAATTTAGATATGAGGTTTCGATAAGACTATAGGTTCCACTCTCAAAGGCGAGTAATCCAACATTATCAGCGGTTTGTTCTACGATGGCGGCCCCAGCACCATCGGAATAAATCATAGAATCGCGGTCATGCGGGTCAGTGACTCGAGATAATGTTTCTGCGCCTATTACAAGGCAACGCTTGGCCATACCTGCTTTAATAAATGCATTTGCATGTATAATTCCCTCAACCCATCCAGGACAGCCGAATATTAGGTCATAAGCTACGCATTTTGGGTTTTTGATTCCAAGTTTGTGTTTTACGCGTGCAGCAATACTGGGTACGGTGTCGGACTGAATAGTACCGTCGGAAATGTCACCATAATTATGGGCAAGAATAATATAGTCAATTGTCTCACGATCAATATTTGCATCTAAGATTGCTCTGTCAGCTGCGGCCGCAGCCATATCAGAGGTGACGAAATCTTTTTCGGCATATCGCCGTTCTTCAATCCCCGTAATGTCTTTAAACTTTTTAATTATATCTTCGGTATTTGGTAGTTCATTTCCACTCGAATCACGGAAGGAGCGATTTAAGAAATAATCATTTTTAATTACTAGTTCAGGAATAAAACTGCCGGATCCTATAATTTTAATATTCATGCTTTTTCGAATGTCTGATTGATAAATATACCTTGTAAACTTTGAGGTAATATCGGAAATAATTTAGGTTAAACCTAATTCAAATAAATTGGTTATAAATATCAATTTTCATCCCAAAGTAAGATTTTCAACTATAGTTTAACGTACCGACCATTATTTCGTATATTCCATACAGCATTAATCTCTCTAAATTTTGATTGGTTAATTGAGTGAATTTCGAGGTAGTTAGTTTGGGTGCAAATAGTATTGTAATTTGAATAAGATGATTGTAGAAATATGGAGTGATGTCATGTGTCCTTTTTGCTATATAGGAAAACGAAGGTTCGAAAAAGCTTTAGCAGGACTTTCCTTCGGAAAGGATATACAGGTAGAATGGAAGAGCTATCTGCTGGATAAACATTTAAGAACAGATCCAGATGTTAGTTACTTTGAACACCTTGCCAATTCCAAAGGTATGTCTGTCGAGCAGGCACGCGATATGTGTCAGCAGGTTACAGATATGGCGAAAGAGGAGGGACTGAATTATGATTTTGATAATGCCGTTGTAGCAAATTCGGTTAGCGCGCATAGATTAAGTCACTTCGCTAAAAAGCAAGGGAAACAAAATGATATTGAAGAACTTTTATTCGAAGCTTATTTTTGTCATGGAAAGAATATCGATGATTACAGCGAACTAATAACAATTGCGGAAGAGGTTGGATTAGATAAAGATAATTCTAACGATGTATTGGTGTCCGGTCAATTTGATGAAGACGTAAACAAAGACCTATATGAAGCGCAGCAGGTCGGTGTTCGCGGGGTTCCGTTTTTTGTATTCGACCGTAAATACGCTATATCAGGAGCCCAACCAATAGAATCATTTGACCAGGCTTTGAGTAAATCCTATGGGGAATGGAAAAAAGAGCAACCCAAGTTATAATGTTTTAATTCTTGAACCGATCGGCGGGCCGGAGCGATGTGCGGAATGCTAATGTATTTGAGCATTACATGATATTAACGAGGTTTGCTATCGTCATAGCGAGCGGGAATTAATCTGTATATTTGCCCCAGAAAGAGCAAAGAGCAAATTTATGAAGTTTTCTAAACAGAAGATAGGCATGGTGGGGAGTGGAAGTTGGGCTACAGCTATGATTAAGATGCTGGGGGATAACACCGTTGAAAAAGAAATTTTGTGGTGGATACGAAAAGAAGAAGATCTACAATATGTTAAGGCGTACGGCCATAACCCAAGCTATTTAAGCGCGGTTGAAGTTCATATTGAAGCAGAAAATCTTTATTTAGATGCGAAATCAGTTATCCAAAATTCGGATATAGTAATTTTAAACACCCCCTCAGCTTATTTGAAAGATGCGTTGAAAAATGTTCGGCCAAAAGATTTTGACGGTAAAATCGTTGTGTCGGCGATAAAAGGTATTATACCTGATGAGAATTTGATCGTTGGAGAGTACCTTACAGAAGTTTTCGAAATTTCTATAGATAATATCGTC
>NZ_JABMCQ010000208.1 GCF_013179575.1 Sphingobacterium shayense
AAACAAGTCAAAGAGTTAGATGGGAACGAGAAAGTACGCGTCTTATTAGCACAAGCTCTTTTTGGTAATCCCGACATCCTGATTCTCGATGAGCCTACCAACGATCTTGACATTAATACTATCGCATGGCTAGAGGATTTCCTCGCTTCCTACGAAGCTATCGTATTAGTAGTGTCCCATGACCGTCACTTTCTTGATCACGTTTGTACACATATTGTCGATATTGATTTTGGTAAGATGAGTATTTACTCGGGTAACTATTCGTTCTGGTATGAATCTTCTCAACTTGCTTTAAAACAACGCTCGGATCAAAACAAGAAAACCGAAGACAAGATAAAAGAATTGCAGGAGTTTATCCGCAGATTTTCCGCTAACGCTTCGAAATCCAAACAGGCAACATCACGTAAAAAAGCGTTGGACAAGCTTAACCTCGATGACATTAAACCTTCTAATCGAAAATATCCAGCAATCATGTTCAATCAAATGGATAGGGAGCCGGGCGATCAAATATTAAACGTAGAAGGTCTTGGCAAAACCATGAACGGTGAGGTCTACTTTAAAGACATCACATTTATGATTAATAAGGGTGACAAAATTGCTGTATTATCTGAAAACTCATTGGTTACAACAGCTTTTTATGATATTCTTTCTGGAAGGGATAGTGACTATAAAGGAGAATTCAAATGGGGTATTACTATTACTCCGACAGACATGCCAATTGAAAATGCAGCATACTTTGAAGGTAGTAAAGAAAATCTAGTCGATTGGCTTCGTAACTACACGAACAAACCAGAAGCTGACGAACAATTTATCCGTGGATTTTTGGGGAAAATGTTATTCTCAGGGGAAGAGGTAATGAAAAAAGTATCTGTATTGTCTGGAGGCGAAAAGATGCGATGCATGTTCTCCAAGATGATGTTACAGGGCGCAAATTTTTTACTTTTTGACGAACCGACCAACCACTTAGACCTGGAATCGATTACAGCATTGAACAATGGAATGTCAGACTTTAGAGGATCAATGTTGTTCACCTCACGTGACCATGAGTTAACTGAAACTGTTGCTAATCGTATTATAGAACTTACGCCAAACGGTATTATTGATAAACTTATGACGTATGACGAATATATTAATTCAGACACGGTAAAAGCTCAACGAGACGAATTATACGGTAGAACCAAATAGTCCAATTCGAAAATAAATGAAACAAAAAAGTCCTGTTATTATTAACAGGACTTTTTTAATAGATTTCAAATATTGTGTCTAAATGATCCTATTTTTTAACAATGTAGTATGTTTCGCGTGAGTACTCAAATCAATCACATAACCATTCACAATCGCGTATTTTAGCACTCCATTAGCACCTAAAAAGAAATTTGAACTTCCATAAGGTACGATTTCTGTGGTGGCCGTAAAATCAGCAGTAGTGACGACCACAAGCGGTAGATTATGAAATGCTTGCTCCCCCTTTTGATTGACTTGCACTGCAATATACCCTTGTTTGAGTATTTCTAAAGCACGTTCCTGCGTTATCGCTTCGACAGATTCAAACGCTTGGGGAAAAACTTTTCCTTCGACAAAAGACAATCCCGACGCATCAATGTCATCGTACCCGTAGAAGTCATCGAGATCTCCAATATCCTCTACGTGTCCGCGAACAAAAAAATCTTTACCAACAGTAGTCTCGGATCTCCGTATAGCAATATCCGTTACCAATGCAGCTCGTTCGGTACCGATATCTAGATTTCTAATCACGACATCATGAAGTTGCGACGTGTTAAAAGGGATACGATTGTAATCCTCGTGATTATACTGTTGATAGGATCCGTCAGCTATCTCAATTAACGCTTGCAGGATAATTGCAAAATTCAGTTTACGTATTTTCTGTTTTTCCGGATCGCCTTTAAGTCCCCCCGATTCAATCAGCACTGTACTAGCGCCCCATGATTGAAAGTTATCACCAAATCCCCGGGGACTATAGGTATCGTCGTACTTCGCGACTGCATTGGGTACATATTGTTGCAGCAAATTATTCATTCCGACAATTAACTGCATGGCGCCCCTACGCACGTCATTCACTTCTCTTTCGAGATTATACGCTGGTGCCAGAAGTGAGATTGTTACTGGATTCTTTGTATCCGGCACATTATAATAGATCATCTGATCATGCAAATTAAATCCGTAGTTCGGTTTGATCTCTTTCGCCAATGTACGAAGTAGTCCCCCTTCTACCGATTCCCCTTCTCTTGCGTCTCTATTCAGATCAATGTATTGAGCGTTTTTTCGAGTGAAGCGTTCAGCACCGTCAGGATTCAGCATTGGTATAAAATGGAGTTGCAAATTTTCGTTTAAAAGTATACGAATGGAGTCATAACCATCGTTCTGCCCTTCCAAAAAATTAAATAGGTCAAATAGCGCCATGGTTGCCGTGGGTTCATCACCGTGCATTTGCGACCAAAGCATAACTTTTTTTCCCCCCTTACCATATTGCAATTTGTAAATCGAACGATTTTCAAAAGATTTACCTACCTCCTTAATCTGGAGTATGGCCCTTTCCTGATGTTGATTAATTAATTCTGATATGTCAGCATGCTTAAACCGACGATCTACGAGTTCGGCTTCTTTGTATTTTTCGTGAAGTGTGTTGTATTGTGTTGTATCTAACGACATAGCGTCTTTAAGATTGGATTGACCATTAGGAGACATCCCTGTACAAGATTGAAAGAAGATGAACGCTCCAAGCCCAAATATATGTAAGTTCGTTTTCATCATATTAATTTAACGCTGATTCCAATAGCTCTATTGTACCGGTATCCGCGTTCATTCGCACGTTAACTCCAACCGGAAGAATAAACTGATCGGACAAATGTCCTATCCGCGCCCCAGCGTATGCTGGAATATTTAGCGGACGGATATAATCATTTAAAATGTGATCAAGATTAAGTGATCCAAATCCAGAAACAGCGCGGCAGTCCGTACAATTACCAAAAACAAACCCCTTGATAGTTGAAAGAATACCCGAATTTTTCAACTGGCAGAACATCCGGTCTATTCGCCCATAATCCTCATCCACTTCCTCAACAAAAAGAATGGTGTTCTTAAAATCCGGTAGATATGCAGAGCCACATAACCCAGAGATAAGAGTCAAGTTCCCTCCGATTAAAACACCCTCAACACTGCCTCCGTAAATAGTTTTGATTCGATCGTTATAAGCAATAAAAGTCTCTCCCTTTTTTGCTGGATTCGTGAATTTTTGAAGCTTATTATCAAAAAACTGCTCCTCAAATTTCTTTGCCAAATCGTTACTCCATGTACTTGTGCCAACCGCCCCATGGAAGGAGATCAACCCCGTTTTGTGATAGAAAGCAAGTAATAATCCCGTAATGTCACTATACCCCATAAATACCTTTGGATTAGCGGCTATTAACTCATAATCAATACGGTCAAGCAGACGACTAACACCTGTTCCCCCACGAACACACAGAATTCCTTTTACTTCGGAGTCTTTAAACATATCATGTAAATCGGATATACGCTGCTCGTCAGTACCGGCTAAATTCCCATACCGCGACCGAATATACACACCTTCTTTCACACGAAATCCTAGTTTTTCAAGCACCTCTCTAGTAAACAATATTGAATCCTCCGAATCCAGTGCACCAGCTGGTGCGATAATTCCAATGCAATCACCGGGCTTTAATGGCTTGGGTTTTAGAGCTCGCTTATTCTCTCTGGGCTGTAGAGCGAAACTTTCATTTGGTATTAGACCTACCGAAATCATCCCGAACCCTAAAGACTTTAAAAAATGCCGTTTATTCATTTCAATTAGCGATTAAATAGCAGCCGATGTCCACTTCCGACCTCTATAATTTTTCCCTCACTATAAACTATATTTCCAGACACCATGGTGTGTATGATACTGGAAGAAAACTGATGTCCCATAAATGGTGACCACCCACATTTCGATAGTATATTTTCCGTAGTCACAGTATAGGGTCTATCTAGGTCCACAAGTACAAGATCGGCCCAGTATCCTTCTCTAATAAATCCTCTATTCTCAATCTGAAACAAAGTAGCTGTATTGTGAGCTGTTTTCTGAACCATCTGTTCCAGCGTTAATTGTTTTTTCTTGACCATATCTAATAGGGCTTGTAAGGCGTGCTGCACCAGTGGCCCGCCCGAGGGTGCCTTCACATAAGGTTGTTCTTTTTCTGCAAGTGTATGCGGTGCATGGTCTGTTGCAATGACATCGATTCTACCATCAAGAACAGCTTCTAAAATAGCCGTCCGATCCAACGATGTCTTGACTGCAGGGTTCCATTTAATGAAATTTCCTTTCTGCGGATAATCAGTATCCGAAAACCACAAATGGTGAATACAAGCTTCTGCTGTAATACGTTTTTGAGAGAGCGGAAGCAAATTACTGAAGAGTTCCGTTTCTTTTGCAGTAGAAATGTGGAGGATATGTAATCTCGTATTATGCTTTTTTGCTAGCTCTACAGCTTTAGAAGAGGAAAGGTAGCACGCTTCAGCAGAGCGAATAAACGGATGCATCTCTGCTGTCAACCCTTCTTCTCCATACTTCTTTAGGTAGGTGTCAAGATTACGTTGTACGGTCGCTTCATCTTCGCAATGCACCGCGATCAAAGTCGGCGCCTCCGCAAATATTTTTTCTAATGTTTCTTGATTATCCACTAGCATGTTACCAGTCGATGAACCCATGAAAATCTTTATTCCACAAACCTCGCGAGGATTTGTCTTGAGCACTTCTGCTAGATTATCGTTAGCAGCTCCCATAAAAAAGGAATAATTCGCCAAGGAACTCTCCGAGGCAATTTCAAACTTATCTTCTAACAATCTTTGTGTAAGTGTATTAGGAACCGTATTTGGCATCTCCATAAATGACGTTGTACCGCCGGCGACAGCCGCACGACTTTCGTGCCATATATCCGCTTTATGTGTCAATCCAGGCTCACGAAAGTGCACCTGATCATCGATCAACCCTGGCAGAAGATGGAGACCTCTCGCATCGATCACCTGATCAGCGGTATGATTAATTTCTTCAGCGATCATTTCTATCCGACCATGATTCACATATACATCTGCCAAAAAAGTTTTCCCTTCATTGACAATTTGTGCAGATTTAATAAGTATTGACGACATTTATGTAAGAAATTTAATATTTAAAGCGTATTGATTGTTCCTGGTTTTATTAAAAAAATTTTTTTCAAACGAATTTACGAATAAACTGCAAACATGCGAACGAAGCACAAAGAAAAAGCCCGCAATCGGGCGACCGCGAGCTTCTCTATTAACCAATTATAAACTTAAATTATGAGACTGCAAATCTAAACTTTTTGTTAGTTAACCACAAGAAATAATTGCACCTTCGTGCATTTTGTTACTATCTATCGACCTCACCAAGCACAATATCAATAGACCCAAGAATGGCAATTAAATCGGCGATAAGCTGCCCCTTTCCCAATTCTGGTAAAACGGAAAGATTATTAAAACTTGGTCCCCTGGCCTTTACGCGCTTAGGAACATCTGTTTTCTCCTGAGTAACGAAATGAAAACCAAGTTCTCCTTTGGGGTTTTCTGCGCGAATGTAATATTCCTGTGATTTTAAGTTTACTTTCTTTGGAACACGTCCCCTCGGGTCAAAATCGGACGTACGTTTAAAATCTGTCAACAATCGTTCAGTACATTGTTCTATGATTTTTACAGATTCTTTAACTTCGTCTACACGTACCTTATAACGATCCCAACAATCGCCAAGAGTGCCCATCTCGCCTTTTCCAACCGGAACTTCAAATTCCAATTCTGGATATACA